>JBILOV010000243.1:0-3521 GCA_044374335.1 Bacteroidia bacterium
AACTATGTGAAACAGTTTGAAATATTTGTTAATTTAATTGAAACTAATGGAAGTTTAATTTATTGTAATGAAGATTCAGAATTACAAAAAGTAGCAGCAAATTCTGGGCTATCAAATAACATTGAAAAAATCCCCTACTCTATTCCAAAACACCGAATTGAAAATGGAATAACTTATATTAAAGAATCTGAAAAAGAAATTCCCTTACAAATATTTGGAAATCACAACTTAATGAATTTAAATGGGGCTCGTTTAGTTTGCAATAAATTAGGGCTAAATGACTCACAATTTTATGATGCTATTCAAACATTTACAGGTGCAGCAAAACGATTAGAATTAGTTTCAAAAACGAATGAATTTTCTTTTTATAAAGACTTTGCTCACTCCCCTTCTAAATTAAAAGCAACCACACAAGCCGTAAAAAAACAATTTGAAAAACGTGAAATTTTAGCTTGTATGGAATTGCATACATTTAGTAGTTTGAATGAAACTTTTTTAGCTGAATACAATGGTGCAATGAACGATGCTGACGAAGCCATAGTTTATTTTAATCCGCATACCATTGCACATAAAAAACTGAAACCAATTACCGAGGAGCAAGTCCTTAATTATTTTAATCGAGAAGATTTAAGAATTTTCACAAATAGTAACGATTTAGTCATTTACTTAAAATCAAAATCACTAAAAAATCATGTACTTTTGATGATGAGTTCAGGTAATTTTGATGGTATTGACTTTAAACAATTATCAACTGAATTAAATTTAAAATAAAGCTTTGCCAAAGGTTCTAAGAATTATTAATCGTTTTAATATAGGTGGCATAACTTATAATGTAAGTTATTTATCAAAATATTTGGAACCTGATTATGAAACACTTTTAGTAGGTGGTCCAGAAGAAGAAGGTGAAGACAGTTCGTTATATATACCTGAAGGTTTAGGATTAAAGCCAAGAGTTTTAAAACAATTTCAACGTGAAATTAATTTAAAATCAGATTATGCAGCTTATAAGGAAATTAAAAAAATAATTTCCGAATTTAAGCCAGACATTGTTCATACTCACGCTTCAAAAGCTGGAGCAATTGGTCGTTTAGCAGCTATACATTGTAAAGTTCCAATTATAATTCATACGTTTCATGGCCATGTTTTTCATTCTTATTTTGGGAAATTTAAAACAAATTTTTATAAAATAATTGAACGTTATTTAGCAAAGCACTCTACTGCTATTGTTGCCATCAGTAATAAACAAAAACTCGAATTATCAGAAGAATTTAAAATTGCAAAAAAAAATAAAATTCATGTAGTTCCCTTAGGTTTTGATTTAAATAGATTTACAATAAATAAAGAGCAAAACAGAAAAGAATTCAGAGAAAAATATAATCTTAAAGATAACCAACTTGCCATTGGAATAATAGGTCGTTTAGCGCCAATTAAAAACCATGGTTTGTTTATTGAAGCCCTTGCATATTTAAAACAACATGGCATAAAAGATTTTAAAGCTTTTATTATTGGAGATGGGGATACGCGCGATTCTATTATTAACGAGTGTAAACTAAATAATATTACTTGGTCAAATAATCCAAAGAATGATGTAGATGTTATTTTCACCTCTTGGATCACAAATGTAGAATGGGCATTGCATGGTTTAGATATTGTTACGCTCACCTCACTAAACGAAGGTACACCAGTTAGCATAATTGAAGCTCAAGCTGCCGGTAAATATGTAGTTTCAACCAATGTTGGTGGAATTGAAGATGTTTTGCATCCCGAATGTGGTTTATTATCTAATATTAATGACAAAAACATGTTTTTTTTAAATTTATTGAAGTCTATAAATAATAAAACACAACTTTTTAATTCTTCAAAAAAAGGAGAGGAATGGGCAATGGCAAAATTCAGTTATGCTCGATTAGTGAAAGATATGAGTATCTTGTATAATCAATTATTAAAAAGAGTTTGATTTTTGATATTAGCAGATAAATTTTAACTTTGTAATATAATATAACACATATGCGTTTTTATAAATATTTTCTTTTTCTTTCAATTCTATTTTATTTTTCCTCTTGTAAAGTTTTTAGGTCAAACTTAATGTTAAAAACGTCTAAAGATTATACCTATGATAAAATTGCAGACTCTCTAATTAAACAGGATTATAAAATTGATGCAAATGATATAATTAATGTTAGAATTTTCTCAAATGAAGGTTTTAAAATTGTTGATTTAGCAAGTACCGGTCAATTGTCAAGATTTATTGATTTAGATTATGTAGTAACTAGAGATGGTACTTGTAAATTACCTTTAATTGGAAGAGTTAAATTATCAGGATTAAGTATAAGAGAGGCAACTGAGTATCTAGAACAAGTTTATGCAGATTACTATGTAAAGCCTTTTGTGTTTTTGACGGTGATTAATAAACGTGTAATTGTATTCCCTGGAAACGGAGGTGTTGCTAAAGTATTAAACCTAACAAACAATAATACAACAGTAATTGAAGCATTAGCGCTAACCGGAGGAATTGCAGAAGATGGGAAAGCATACAAAGTTAAATTAATTAGAAATCAAGATAACGAAAAACCAAAAGTTTATTTAATGGACTTATCAAAAATTGAAGGAATAGCTGTTGGAAACTCTGTAGTTTTAGCACATGACATTATTTATGTTGAACCACGATATCGATTTGCGAGAACGTTAGTTGGGGAATTAACTCCTCTTATTTCTTTAATTTCATCAACATTTTTACTTTACACCTTAGTAACAAGGGTAAAATGATACAATCACAAGAAAATAATACGATAGATAAGTATAGAGATAGAGTTTCTAAATTTAGTGGTGAATTAGATTTAGGATTGGCTGTTTATATCACAAAAAAAAGTCTTTGGTTCGTATTAATATTTTTCATTATTAGTATTGGAGTAGCATCTGTTTACTTAAGATACAGTCAACCTGAATATCAGTCGTCAACTATTATTCAGATAAATGAAAATAACCAAGCTTCAGAAGTTCTGCAAATGACCAAATTTGAAAATAATGGTGATAATAAGATAGCAGAAGCTATGGAACAAATTCGTTCAAAAATATTTTTAAAACGAGTTGTTGAAAAATCAGATGTTCAAATTAGTTATTTTAACGAAGGAACTTTTAAAAATAACGAGCTTTATAATTCATCTCCTTATTTTGTAAAATTTAATGTTAAAATAAATACGATTTATGGTACTAAAATTTATATAAAATTTAACACACTAAATTCAGGAACTATTTCATTTAGTGCTGATGGTAAAAATCATATAATTCCATTTACAACGTTTAATGTAATCAATTCTATATACTTTGATTTAAGCATTTCACCAAACGCTTTAATTAATAAACAAGAAATAAAACAACAATTAACCGAAAGTGAAAATTCGTATTTCATAATAAATAATATTGACAATATTACAGCTAATCTTCAAACCAAAATTGATATTAAGTTAATAAATGAAGCAGCTAAAACTATTCAAATTAAAGTAACAGATGTTAATCCTCAA
>JBILOV010000037.1:0-13271 GCA_044374335.1 Bacteroidia bacterium
TTAAATAATCAAACAATAATATTAGTATTCAGCTCAAAAATTAAAAACTTTTACATTAATTCAAAAATTGTAAAACTGTTAAATTTTTCTTTTTTAGTTTACAAAAAACATATCCAAAAACTTTTGGACGTGATTGTCAAAATTGAGCTAAATAAAACTTAGATTTTTACAGAAACCTATCCTTTTAAATCTTGAATATCTAACATGCCAACTGGTTTTCCTCCATCGGTAACAACAATCGTATCAACGTTTGTTTTCTTAAATAAAGCGCTGGCATCATTTAACAATACATTACTATCAATTGTAATTGGCTCGCGGTAGTCTAAATCAGATAAATTCTTTGTTAAGATATCTCTTCCTTTTTCTCCTATTAATTTACGTAAACCTCCATCAGTAAAAACACCTTTAATGCTTCCATCTGCTTTTGTTACTGTAACAGCACCAAAACCAAATTCAGTCATTTTTACAATAGCATCCGTTACAGATGTGTTTTCAGCTACTATAGGATTAATTGCTTTAATTGCTTCTTTTACTTTTACCATCATCATGCGCGTATCTGCAATAAACTGATCAGTACCTAATGTTGTAAAATTATTTTCTGTTAATTGTTTAATAACCTTTAATGGAACTGTGATTGTATGAACACCAATATTAATTGCATTACGAACATGCTCAGCATGACGAACAGAAGAGAACATGATTTTTGTATCATAATCATATAAATCAACTGCGTTTACGCATTGCTCAACTAACGCTAAAGCATCGTGACCTTGATCTTGTAAACGACCAACTAACGGACAAACATAAGTTGCTCCTGCGTGCATTGCCATATAGGCTTGTTGCAGTGTATATACTAAATGTACATTAACTAAATAATCTTTATCACGTAACATTTTACAAGCACGAACACCTTCTAATGAAACGGGGATTTTAAAGACTGTTTTCTTTGGGTCTAAGCCTAATGCCAATTGACGTTCAGCTTCAGCTAATACTTCTTCTGCAGAATTTCCTAAAGCCTCAATTTGAAGAATAGGAACCATTTTGCTTAACTTTACAATTGTTCCATCAATATCTGTAATACCTTCCTTTTGCATAAAAGTAGGTGTAGTTGTAAGACCATTTAAGAATCCTAATTTAAAACCTTCTTCAATTTCTTTAAGGTTTGCTGAATCTAAGTATAATTCCATGTTTGTGTTTTATTATATGTAATGTTCAAATATACTAATAATTACTAATTCAAAAATACGAATATACGAATCTGTGTGTGAGCTAGTCTAAAAACAGATTTGTATATTCATCCCTATTCGTAATCAACTATTTTTTATTTAAGCCTCAATTGCTCTAACCCCTGGCAAACTGCCCTGTTCAATATATTCTAGCAGTGCGCCACCACCCGTACTAACATAACTCACCTGCTCTACTAAATTGTATTTGTTAATAGCCGCTACACTATCTCCACCACCAATTAAAGAAAAAGCGCCGTTTCTAGTTGCTTCTGCAATTGCTAAAGCTACTTGTTTGGTTCCATTTTCAAAACTGCTCATTTCAAAAACACCCATTGGCCCATTCCATAAAATGGTTTTAGAGTTTTTAATGACTTCGCTATACGTTTTAATAGTTTCTTCACTAATATCTAAACCCATCCAACCTTCAGGAATTAAGTTAATACTACTATATTTTTTATTAGCTTCATTCGCAAAATTATCAGCAATAACGGCGTCTACAGGTATGTATAAATTAACGCCTTTTACCTTAGCTTTCTCTAATAGCTCTTTTGCTAATTCTAATTTATCATCTTCACATAACGATTTTCCAATAGTTCCCCCCATTGCCTTAACAAATGTAAAAGCCATGCCGCCGCCAATTAAAATATTATTGGCTTTACTCATTAATTGTTCAATGATTAAAATTTTATCACTCACTTTTGCCCCTCCAACAATGGCTGTAAATGGTTTTTGAGCTCCATTAATTACCTTATCGATACTAGCAACTTCTCCTGCCATTACGTATCCAAAACATTTGGCATCTGTCGCGAAAAATTGCGCAATAACTGCCGTAGATGCGTGAGAGCGATGAGCAGTTCCAAAAGCATCATTTACATATATATCGCCATGTTTACTTAGTTTCTCTGCAAATTCCCTATCTCCTTTTTCTTCTTCTGTATAAAAACGCAAGTTTTCTAATAACATAACCTGTCCTGGTTTTAACGTAGCGGATTTTTCAAACGCACCGGCACTAATGCAATCATCTGCAAATAAAACCTCAACGCTAATTAGTTTGCTAACAGCATTTACAATGTGTTTTAAAGAAAATTTGTTAGTTGGCCCTTCTTTTGGACGTCCTAAATGCGACATTAAGATAACACTTCCACCTTTTTCTACTATTTTTTTTATTGTCGGTACTGCTGCCCTGATCCGAGTATCGTCTGTTACCTCAAAAGAATCATTGAGAGGAACATTAAAATCTACACGAATTAACGCGCGTTTGTTTTCAAAATTTAAATTGTCTATTGTTTTCATTTAGTTCTTTTACTTTTTTGGAATATCTTTAAATTGACCTGAAATTGTGCTTGCTGAACCGCCGCCATTGCTTACAAAATTACCCGAGAGTTTATTGTTAGCGTTACTAGTAATATTAATATATCCTCCGGTAGCATTATAACTGCCTAATGGCTCAATATAACTTAGTGTATTTGCGGTAGTAGTAAAATTATATGTGCCTAGAGCCATAGAGCTAGTTTTTATAATAATACGATTTGTCATGCCTTGGTAATAACCTGTAATAATTCTGGTTGATGGATTAAAAAATGCAGAATCTGCTCTAGTAGTTGATCCGCCATTTTCGGTATAGGAAAATCCATTAGACTCTGTGGAACCGCCTACGGGACAGCTACCGCACAACTGTTCAGGCTCTTTTTTACAAGACACTATTAATAATGATAAAAAAATAATCACAAGTAAAGTATGTTTGTTTTTCATATGTTTAAATTATTGTTTTTTAGTTGTCATATGGTTTAGCCAGTTTAATAATTTGTGTTTGTGTTTCGGCAAACATGGCTATTTCATATGTAGATATTTATTGTTTTTTATTGTCATATAGTATACGCCATTTATCTTCATTGGTGTTTGTGCGTTTCGGCACATGGCTATTTCATATGTAGATATTTATTTTTTTAATTGTCATATGGTATACGCCATGTATCTTCATTGGTGTTTGTGCGTTTCGGCACATGGCTATTTCATATGTTTTAATTATTGTTTTTATCCCCATAACTATTAGGAAGTGTTTGTGTTCAATTAAACATGACTATTTAATATATTAATTAATTTTCATTGGCCTAACTTTACTTTTAACAATAAAAGCATAAGGATAATCCTCTTTGATTTTTTTTAGTAATTCGTAAGCCTCTAATTTTGTTTTAAAATCGCCAACTATTATTACAAAATTTGGTTGTTGATATTCTTCGTATGTTGAGACATCACTATACTTCATCGAAAACTTTGACTGAACTTCTCTAGCTTTTGTTTTATCTGCGCTAAAATGAATTTTTACCCGGTATCCGTCACTTTCGCCATTAGTCCGCTTATGGTATTCTTCTTTTTTTTCTTGTAGAGAACGAACTTTTAATGAAGTTTGAATGGTATTACTGTTTGGGTTTTCTTGCGAAAACAAGATTGGCCGCAAAACGAAAATGAGTATTAAAAATAAGATGTTTTTCACAGCACAAAAATATACAAAATACCTCAAATTCTAAGTATTTAATAAAGGTTAACGAATTGTTTTAAGATAAAAAACCATCTGTATAAATAAATGTACTAAAATAGTGTATAGCAGCATTAATTTACGCTACATTTCCATTAAAATCCTTAAATTAGCGCTGTTTTTTAACGAAAATTAAAATGGACAAATTCTCCTATGTTGGCACAAGCGATGTAAACGCTATTGAAAGTTTATTTTTACAATACAACCAAGACCCAAATTCTGTTGATTCCTCATGGCGCGATTTCTTTAAGGGATTTGAATTTGCTCGAACTTCATATGAATCGGATGGTGGAGCAATTCCTGAAAATGTAACTAAAGAATTTAAAGTTCTTGGTTTAATAAATGGTTACCGCCAACGCGGACATTTATTTACAAAAACAAACCCTGTTCGTCAACGTCGTAATTATGAACCTACATTGGCTCTCGAAAACTTTGGCTTATCTGAAAAAGATTTAGAAACTGTTTTTCAAGCTGGAAATGAAATTGGTGTTGGCGCTGCCAAATTAAAAGATATTATTGCTCATTTAGAGTGTACCTACTGCCAAAGTATTGGTGTAGAATATTTATACATGCGTGAACCAAAAGTTTTAAAATGGTTACAAGAGCGCATGGAAAAAAACAAAAACACGCCATCTTTTTCTGATAATGAGAAAAAAGTTATTCTTAAAAAACTAACTCAGGCTGTTGTTTTTGAAAACTATTTACATACAAAATTTGTTGGTCAAAAAAGATTTTCTTTAGAAGGTGGTGAAGCAGTTATTCCTGCTATTAATACATTAATGGAGCATGGTGCTAATTTAGGCATACAAGATTACGTGATTGGTATGGCGCACCGCGGACGCTTAAACGTTCTTACCAATATTATGAACAAAACCTACAAAGATGTTTTTACTGAATTTGAGGGTAGACCAAGCGAAGACTCTTTATTTGATGGTGATGTTAAATACCATATGGGTTATTCATCTGATCAATTAAGCGATGATGGAAAAAATGTTCATATTAGTTTAACGCCAAACCCTTCTCATCTAGAAACCTCAGCAGCAGTTGTACAAGGTATAGTTCGTTCAAAAATTGATAGCCGTCATAATGGAGATAACTCTAAAGCTTGTGCTATTAGTTTACATGGTGATGGTGCTATTGCGGGTCAGGGTTTAGTTTATGAATTAGTACAAATGAGCCAGTTAGATGGATATAAAACAGGCGGAACCGTTCATTTTGTAATTAATAATCAAGTTGGTTTTACTACAAACTTTTTAGATGCACGTTCATCTACATATTGTACTGATGTTGCAAAAGTAGTTTTAAGTCCAGTATTTCACGTAAACGGTGATGATGTAGAGGCACTTTGTTTCATATCAAAATTAGCAATGGAATTTCGTCAAACATTTCACCGTGATGTATTTATAGATGTATTATGTTACCGTAAATATGGTCACAACGAAGGCGACGAACCTCGTTTTACTCAACCATTATTATATAAAGCAATTGCAGCACATGCTAATCCAAAAGATATTTATGTTGAAAAACTAAAATCTGAAAATTCGGAATTAGCCAACGAAGCCAAAACAATTGAAACAGCCTTTAAAGCTGAATTAGATGTTAATTTAGATGAAGCTAAAAAAACAGAAAAAGCAAAAATTACATCTTTCTTAGAGGGAAATTGGAAAGGTGTGAAAATGGCAGGAGCAAATGATTTTGATAGCTCTCCAAAAACAGCCGTGGATGAAAAATTATTTTTAGAGGTTGCTAAAAAATCGACGGGGTTACCAAAAGACAAAAAATTCTTCAATAAAATTCAAAAGTTATTTGATGATCGAAAAAACATGATTGCAAACGACAATTATGATTGGGCAATGGGAGAATTATTAGCTTATGCCACATTAATGAAAGAAGGTCATCCTGTCCGTTTTAGCGGACAAGATGTAGAGCGTGGGACATTCTCTCACCGTCACGCTGTAGTTAAAGTAGAAGATAGTGAAGAAGAATATACGCCGTTAAATAACATTGATGCCAAAGTAAAATTGGATATCTATAATTCTTTATTAAGTGAGTATGGGGTTTTAGGTTTTGAATACGGATACGCTTTTGCTGCTCCAAATACATTAACAATTTGGGAAGCTCAATTTGGAGATTTCTTTAATGGAGCTCAAATTATTATTGACCAGTATTTAACATCAGCTGAATATAAATGGCGTCGTATGAATGGCTTAGTAATATTGTTACCTCATGGTTATGAAGGACAAGGGCCGGAGCATTCAAGTGCACGTATGGAGCGTTTTTTACAAGCTTGCGCTGAAAACAATATGCAAATTGTAAATACTACAACACCAGCACAACAGTTTCACGTTATTCGTCGTCAATTAAAACGTGATTTCCGAAAACCGTTAGTATGTTTTACTCCTAAAAAGTTATTACGCTACCCAACGTGCGTTAGTAAGTTAACAGACTTTACAAAAGCTAGTTTTCAGGAAGTATTAGATGACACAATTGATGCTAAAAAAATAACACGCGTAGCATTTTGTTCAGGAAAAATATATTATGATTTAATTGAGCGTAGAGAAAAAGAAGGAACTGAAGATATTGCATTTATTCGTTTAGAGCAATTATACCCTTTCCCTCAAAAACAAATAGATACTATCTTGAAAAAATATAATAAAGCAAAAGACTTTTTATTTGTTCAAGAGGAGCCAGAAAACATGGGCCCTTGGAGATTTGTAGATAATAACTTACGTTCTTTAAATTTAAAATATTTTGGTAGAAGTGCTGCAGCTAGTCCTGCAACAGGCTTCTCTAAACGTCATGCTGCAGAGAACGAAGAAATTATGACAAGCATTTTTTCTAAAGTACTCGTTAAATAATAGATTGAAGAGACAAATTTGACAAAACTAAAAACCAAGAACTTATAACTAAAAACTAATTATATGGCAATTGTAGAATTAAAAGTACCAAGTCCGGGAGAATCAATCACAGAAGTAGTTATTGCCCGTTGGGTAAGAAACACAGGTGATATCGTTGAAAAAGATGAAGTATTAGCAGAAGTAGATTCTGATAAAGCAACCTTAACTTTAAACGCTGAAGAATCTGGTAAAATTGAAGTATTAGCTGCCGAAGGTGATACTGTTAAAGTTGGTCAGGTAGTTGTAAAAATTGATACGTCGTTTAAACCTGAAGCAAAAGCAGCTGTTGAAGCCCCAAAGGTAGAGGCGAAGAAAGTTGAACCCGTTGTTGCAACTCCAACAACTAATAACTCATCTCAAACAACTAGTTATGCAACTGGTACACCAAGTGTAGCGGCTGCCAAAATAATGACAGAAAATAATATTTCAGCTAGTCAAATAAGCGGAACTGGCAGAGATGGTCGTATAACAAAACAAGATGTGTTGGCAGCTCTATCTAACGGTTTACCAACTGCTACAAAAGTACTAAGCAATAGCTGGCAAGGTGGTAGAGAAAAAGATCGTACAAAAATGACGTCTTTACGTAAAACAGTTGCTAAACGTTTAGTAGCAGTTAAAAATGAAACCGCCATGTTAACTACCTTCAATGAGGTTGATATGAGTGCCATTTATGCTATCAGAGCAAAATACAAAGATAAATTTAAAGAAGTTTACGGGAGTAATGTAGGCTTCATGAGTTTCTTTACAAAGGCAGTTACCGAAGCGTTATTTCATTATCCTGCAGTAAATGGTATGATTGACGGCGAAGAATTAGTTTACAATAAATATTGTGATATTGGTATTGCGGTTAGTGCTCCAAAAGGATTAATGGTTCCAGTATTACGTAATGCAGAACTAATGAGTATTGCCGAAATCGAAAAAGGAATTAAAGATTTAGCAATTAAAGCGCGTGATGGTAAATTAACCATTGACGATATGACTGGCGGAACATTTACCATTACTAATGGCGGTGTATTTGGTAGTATGATGAGTACACCAATTATTAATCCTCCACAAAGTGCTATTTTAGGTATGCACAATGTGGTTGACAGACCAATGGCCGTTAACGGACAAGTTGTAATTCGCCCCATGATGTATGTGGCATTAAGCTACGATCACCGTATTATTGACGGAAGAGAATCTGTTGGGTTCTTGGTAAAAGTAAAAGAAATGTTAGAAAACCCAAGCCGTATGTTGTTTGGTGGTAAAATTCCTGAAGAAATTTTATTGGGATTATAGAATAGGATTTTAAATTATTAACCCCCTTTGAGTTTTCAAAGGGGGTTTGTGTTTTTACAAAAATACTAAACAATTGAATTACTAATCAATAATGTTATTACAAGCATTAATTCAAAATGTGATTTCGAATTAAATTTTTTTACATTTGTATAAAATCAAAAAAATGAAAACAACAATTACTAAAAAATTACTCCAACTATTGCTAAGTTTTACTTGTGTGGCAGCAAGCGCTCAATGTCCCACTATTACAAGTTTAAATGTGACGATGGGTGCTAATGGCACAGCTACAGTAAATCCAGTAACATCTATTCCACTAAATCCAGCAGGTGGTAATATAAGTTGGTCAACTTTTCCAGCAGCAAATCAAACTTTGCCTCAAGGAATATTTCAATTTTCTTCTAATGGAACTTATTCCATCTGCGCCAATTATAGCGATTCAATAACTGGTTGTTTTTCAAGTTTATGCACTTCCATAACAATCACTAATTTAAATACATTAAGTTGTAATGCTAACTTTTCAACGTATACTGATAGTGCTTGTGTTACACACTTTATTAATTCCTCAACAGGTTCTAACCTAGTTTACAATTGGTACATTTATGGCATGACATCATCTGCAGTAAATCCTAGCTTTTCTTTACCGAATGGCACTTATAATGCAGCCTTGTATGTGTACTCGAATAATACCTTTTGCGATTCGGTAACCCAAAGCATTACCATTTCTTGCAACACTACTAGTACAACTTCTTGCAATGCTTCATTTATAAGCTTAACCGATTCAAATTGTGTTACACATTTTATCAATACATCTAATGGCTCAAACTTAACATCAAGTTGGACAATTAATAATGTTTCATATCCTCCGTCAAACTCCAATCTTAGTTTAACATTAGCAAACGGAAATTATCCTGTAATTTTGCAAACCTATGCAAATGGAGTAATTTGCGATTCTGCCTACCAATATGTTACTATTAATTGTGTTGGATCAAATACAACAAACCCAACAAGTTGCCAAGCTAATTCTCAATTTTATGTTTTTGCTGATTCATTAAATAGCGGGAATTATTTTGCTTATAACTTATCTTCAGGAACTGGAAATTTATCTTATTTATGGAGTTTTGGTGATGGAACTTCGTCTACACAACAATATCCTTTCCACCAATATGCAGTTCCTGGACAGTATGTTATTTGCTTAACTGTTACAGCAACATCTGGAACCTCAACATGTACTGATTCATATTGTGACTCATCAAGCGTACAAAAGATGGCATCAGGCTTTTTGATGAGTCAAGTAAATGTTATTCCTCAATTGGTAACTAGTATTAAGCAAAATAATCTAAATGCTGATTTAAATGCTTTTCCAAATCCGATGTTAAACGAATTATCAATTACTAGAGCGGCAAAAGAAAATAGATTCTTAACTTACACATTAGTTGATGCTATTGGTAGAATAATTTTATCGGGAGAATTAGCGAACATACAAAAACCACTTAACGTTAGTAATTTAGAAAAAGGATTTTACTACTTACGATTTACTGATGGAAACAGTGGTTTATTAAAGACCATAAAATTAGTTAAATAAGAGAAGTACAATTCGCTTTTAATTGCGTTCAATTTAACTTTTCGAATTATCAATTATGAGTAGAAGGCACAACGTGTCTTCTACTTTTTTTTGAAATTATTATAAGCACCAATAAAATAAAGGTTGTAGAACTAATAATCCGTCAATCCATAAATAAAAATACAATGAATCCCTGTTTTCGTTTGTAAGTGTAATAGTAGCTATAACTAATAAGTTGAAAATAACTGCAAATACTATAAAATAAATATCATTAGTGAATTGTAAAAAACAAATGACACTAACAGCTACAAATGCAAAGCAAATTAGTTTAGCAATATTTACTCCAAACTTGTTGACGTAGGTATTTACACCAGCTAAATAATCGCTCTCGCCATCCTTTATATCAAACAATAAACACAGCACAGAAATAAAACAAAACTGTGACGCAACAAACCAAATACTTAGTTTTGTAACCAGTTGATTTTCGATAAGGGGCACTAAACTGCAACTAATAACCCATACCGAAGATATTAAAAAAGGTTTGATGTAACCATGTCGCCTCAGGTTAAAGGGTTGTAAATAATACAAGGTAGAAACAATTTCTGCTCCAATCATTATTCCAATAGAAGTCCAGCTTAAATTATTACATAAAAACATAACAGATATTAAAGAAGCGACAATGCTGTACGTCAATAATTTCTTGTGTTTCAATAACCACAGCGAACGCTCAGAGTGAACATTTTCGTTGCTAATCATATAACCACGTTGCATATTATATTGCAAATAAGTTGACAAAAATATAAATAGTAAATAGGAATTATTTGCAAAGTTTGCTGGGATGGAAAATAAATGATACGTTAATTCTACTTGCGCAAAAGCACAAATAGCAATAAATACATTAGCATAAACTAATGTTTTGATAATAGAGTTTGATATGAATGAATTAGTTTGCAAAAATATCTAAAGCGTTTTTTGAAGTTATATAGGCAACATCTTCAAGTGACATGTTTTTTATTTCAGCAATTTTTTGAGCAATTAATGGAATAAACTCACTTTCATTTCGTTTACCACGATAAGGCATTGGCGCTAAATAAGGAGCATCCGTTTCTAAAACCAAATCACTCAAATTTAATTGCTCTACAACTTTATCAAGTCCTGAATTTTTAAATGTAACCACACCACCAATTCCCAGTTTAAAATTACCGAAGGATAAAATTTGTTGGGCTTGCTCTATATTTCCACTAAAGCAATGGAAAATTCCTTTAGGTAATTTTTTATAAGAAGAGAGAATTGAAAAAACTTCATCAAAAGCATTTCGGCAATGAATAACAATGGTATAATTAAATTCTAAAGCCCAATCAATTTGCTGTTTAAATGCAATTTCCTGTTCTTTAATAAATGTTTTATCCCAATATAAATCCAGGCCAATTTCACCAATAGCAGCAAACCTTCGTTTATCAAGCCATTGCTTTATTGTAGCTAATTCTTCTAAATAAGTTTCATTAACTGAACAAGGATGCAAACCCATCATAGGAAAACAATGTTCCGGATATTCATTTACCAATTGAAGCATTCCTGAAATACTTTTACTATCAACATTTGGCAAATAAAATTTACTAACTGATTTTGAAATCGCATTTTTTATAGCTTCATTTCTATCCGCATTAAATTCTTCGGAATAAAGGTGTGTATGAGTATCTATGAACATAAAAAATTGGTTATTTTTGCATATAAAGATAATCATCTTTAATTATATGCATGAAAATTTTAGTTGTTCGTTTTAGCTCTATTGGTGATATCGTTTTAACGACTCCTATTTTACGCTGCATTAAACAACAGCTAAAAGACGTTGAATTGCATTACATTACCAAGCAAAATTTTATTTCGGTTATTGAAAATAATATATACATTGATAAATTTTTTACTATCAAGAATTCTGTTTCTGAAGTAATTTCTCTTCTCAAAAAAGAAAATTATGACTACATTATTGACCTGCATCATAATGCGCGGACACTGAAATTAAAAGCCACATTAGGAAAAAAATCATTTTCATACAACAAATTAAATTGGGAAAAATTTTTAATTGTTAATTTTAAAACAAATAAACTTCCTCAAAAACATATTGTAGATAGATACCTTGAAACTGTTGAATCTATTGGTGTTAAAAATGACAACAATGGTTTGGATTATTTCATTCATAAAAAAGATGAGATAGATATACCATCCTATTTACCAGAATTATTTCGTAAAGAATATCATGTATTAGTGGTTGGTGGTTCCTATTTTACCAAACAAATTCCAGTAAATAAATTAAATGAGATTTGCTCGAGAAGTAAATTTCCACTGATTTTGTTGGGTGGTAAAGAAGATGCTATTATTGGAGAACAAGTTTATCAGTTAAATAAAAATACTACTATCAACTTGTGTGGCAAACTAAATCTAAATCAATCCGCTTCTATTATACAACAATCGCATAAAGTAATTACATCTGATACAGGCTTGATGCATATTGCTGCTGCTTTTAAAAAAGATATTATTTCGCTATGGGGAAATACTATTCCTGAATTTGGGATGGGGCCTTATTTAGCAGGAAAGAACTCGCAAATTTTAGAAGTTACGAATTTATCATGTCGTCCTTGTTCTAAACTAGGATACAAAAAATGCCCTAAAGGTCATTTTAAATGTATGAATGATATTGAGATTACTGAAATTTAATCTTTAACAAATAACGCTTTTAATTCAGTAGCATCATCTGCCTTTATTCTGCCAGCTAATAATAAGGATAATTGTCGGCGACGAAGCGCACCTTCATACCTCTTTTTTTCTTCTTCTGTTTCAGGAATTACAGGGGGAACAGGTAACGGCGCACCATTTTGATCGATAGCCACAAAAGTAAAAATGGCTTCGTTGCATTTTGTTTTATGCATGGTAATTTTATCCTCAACAAATACATCAATAAAAACTTCCATACTACTATTAAACGCTCTCGAAACTTTTGCTTCTAAGGTCACTACTGAATTTTGCTTTATTGGATTATCAAAAGAAACATGATTTATAGATGCCGTAACAACTACTCTGTTTGAGTGTCTTCCAGCTGCAATAGCAGAAGTTATGTCCATCCATTGCAACAACTTACCTCCAAATAAATTCCCTATATGATTTGTATCATTTGGCAATACAACTTCAGTATTAATTGTCAGCGATTCTTGTGCAGTTTTCCCTTTCATAATGAGTATCGTTATTTATTTGTGACTGTAAAAATACTACCTTTGTGTCAAATAAAAACAATATGGACTATTTATATATAAAAGCACTGCACGTCATTTTTGTAGTATGTTGGTTTGCCGGTTTATTTTATATGGTAAGATTATTTATATATACTAAAGAAGCCCATGAAAAAGAGGAGCCAGCAAAAAGCATATTGTATGCACAATTAATGTTGATGCAAAAAAAATTGTGGTATATTATCACATGGCCTGCTGGTATAGGTACATTTATTTTTGGATTCTGGATGTTATTTTTAAATCCAGCTATTTTATCATTTCCATGGATGTGGCTTAAATTAATTTTTGTAGGATTACTAGCATTATATCATTTGCAATGCGATGCGTATTACAAGCAACAAAAATCAGGTATTTTCAAAGCCTCTTCATTTAAATTACGTTTGTTTAACGAACTTGCTACCATAATTTTAGTAGCCGTTGTTTTTTTAGTTATTGTAAAATCTACCGGAGGTTTAGTATGGGGAATGTTAGGGTTATTTATTTTTGCAG
>JBILOV010000038.1:0-13249 GCA_044374335.1 Bacteroidia bacterium
TAACAATGGGGAAATTATCTGTTTTATGTGTTTGTACCAAAGTTACTGCTTCAAAAAATTCATCCAAGGTTCCAAATCCACCTGGCATAACAATAAATCCATAAGAGTATTTTCTAAGCAATTGTTTTCTTACAAAAAAATAATCTAAGGTTACATAATTATCTAGATATGCATTGTGAATTTGTTCCTTCAATAAAACAATGTTACAACCTATTGATAAACCTCCTACATCCTTAGCGCCTCTATTTGCAGCTTCCATAATACCTGGCCCGCCACCAGTCATAATTGCAAAACCTAATTTTGCAATTTCTGATGAAATTTCACGGGTTAGTTTATAATATTGATGATCTTCCTTAAATCTGGCCGAACCAAATATGGTAATACAAGGCCCTATAAAATGCAATTTTCTAAAACCAATAATAAACTGTTTAAATACACTAAAGGCATATTTAAATTCTGCCCATCTTGATTTTGGGCCTTCCAAGAATTTTTTCTCAAGTATATCAGTTTTTTTAGACATTTAAAATTTGATGTACTTTAATATTAAATAAATAACTAGTACCCTTTTAAATTAATCGCGTTCCCGTCAATTTGCGTCACATGTTTTCCCATCTTTTTTTGAATTACTTTAAAGTGATGTTCTTCTAAAGGTGAAATTAATGAGATGGCTTCACCAGATGCTTCAGCTCTTCCTGTTCTTCCTATTCTATGAATATAATCTTTTGGCGAACGGGGTAATTCATAATTAATAACGTATGGTAAAAATTTAATGTCAATACCACGTGCCATTAAATCAGTTGCAACTAACACTTTTACTTTGCCTGTTTTAAAAAAGTTTAAGGCTTCGTTTCTGGCTTCCTGACTTTTTTTGCTATGAATTGCAAAAGCATCAATACCATTTTGGCTTAATTTTAAAGCAATGGCATCAGCTCTATGAACCGAGGATGCGAAAATTAAAACCTGTTTAATTTTTTGTGATTTGATGATATAACGAAGTAATGGTCCCTTTTTTTCTTCTGCAATTAAATATGCAAATTGTTTTATTAGATCTAAATTCTTTACTTCTTCCTCAACTTTAACAATTACAGGATTGCGCAATAAATTGCGATTGATGTTATTTAAGTCATCACTTAAAGTAGCTGAAAACAAAAGGTTTTGTCGGCTTTTAGGAAGCAAGCCAAATATTTTTGTCATCTCTTCTTTAAATCCAAGATTCAACATTTTATCAGCTTCATCTAATACTAATATTTTAATAGCTGATAATGAAACTGCTCTGTTTGAAATTAAATCTAATAACCTTCCGGGTGTTGCCACTAAAATTTCTACACCTTGCAATTCAATCATTTGAGGATTGATAGAAACACCACCATACACTGCCATGCTCTTTACTTTTGATGGTAAATTTGCACTCAATAATTTCACTACCTCACATACTTGTATGGCTAACTCTCTTGTTGGCACTAATACTAAGGCTCTAATGTGTCTGTTTTTGGAACCCACACCATCCTGAAACATTTGTAAAATAGGTACTACAAAACTGGCTGTTTTACCCGAACCAGTTTGTGCAATTCCTAAAATATCTTTCCCAGCTAAAATGGCAGGAATAGCTTCTTGCTGAATAGGGTAGGGTTGTGTATATTTTTGTTCAAGTAATGTTTTTATTAAGATTTCGGATAACCCAAGTTTTGAAAAAGGCATGTATGTTTTTTTAAGTTCCAAATATACGTAGAGTTTGCTCAAATTATTACTGTTATTTAATTTGGGCACTTTCCTGCAAAAGAGACAGCAGGAACCGGGCTGTCGCTTCAATCTTTTGCAAAGAAACAGCAAAAGGATTTCCGCTTGCATCCCTCGAGCGGATTAAGATGAAAACATGAATACTGATTTTGATTATAAGATGTATTTGCGTGAAGGATTGTAGCGAGAAATCCTTTTACGATAGCGCCTTGGCGCGAGAAGTAAAAGATTGAAGCGGAAAGCCTGGTCCGCCAGCTGGCGGACCCGCCCAAGTCTTTATTTTAAATGTATATTTGTAGCTTATAAATCTCAAATGAACTACACATCTATTCTTTCGCATTTTAATATTACCGAATTAAATGAAATGCAGAAAGCAACTTGCGAAGCCATACCAAAATTAAATGATGTGGTTTTAGTTTCTCCAACAGGCTCAGGTAAAACGTTGGCTTTTTTATTGCCAATAACTCAGGTATTAAAATTTGATAAAGTGGGTGTTCAGGTTTTAATAGTGGTGCCTTCTCGCGAATTAGCCATTCAAATTGAACAAGTGTTTAAGCAAATGAGTACCGTTTATAAAATTAATTGTTGTTACGGTGGGCATTCAGTGAGGATTGAAGAAAATAATTTTCAGCATCCACCGGCCGTTTTAGTTGGTACACCAGGAAGAATTGCACATCACTTGCGACGTAAAAATTTAAATGTAGATGATACACATACGTTGATTTTAGATGAGTTTGATAAATCGTTAGAGTTTGGTTTTAAAGACGAAATGGAATACATCATTGAACAATGCAAACATTTAACAAAACGTATTTTAACATCGGCTACTTCATTAAAAGATATTCCGGCATTTGTAGGATTAAAAAATAGTGTTGAATTAAATTACACCACCGAACATAAGGAGTTAAAATCATCGTTAGTTGTTAAAGCGGTTCGGGTAGAAGGTGATGATAAGTTAGAAGCTCTGATGTTATTATTAGGTAAAATAAATGCGAAATCAGTTATTGTATTTTGTAATCATCGTGAGGCTGTTAATAGAATTTCGGAACAATTAAGTATTTACAAAGTTGATCATGGTTTTTATCATGGAGGTTTAGAGCAAATTGATCGTGAAAAAACATTAATTAAATTACGTAACGGAAGTATTAATTTACTTATCACTACAGATTTAGCTGCACGTGGTTTGGACATACCAGAAATTGAAGCCGTGATTCATTATCAATTTCCGGCAACAGAAGATGTTATGATACACCGTAACGGAAGAACAGCTCGTATGAATGCTAAAGGAACATCTTATTTTTTATTGGATATTAACGACCATTTACCAAAGTTTTTGGATATTGTTCCTATAGAAGAAACATTACCTAAGCAATTAATATTGCCAGCACCTTGCGAGTGGAAAACTTTATACATAGGTGCTGGTAAAAAGGATAAGATTAATAAAATGGATATTGTTGGTATGTTATTGCAAAAAGGAAAGTTGCAAAAAGACGAACTTGGTAAAATTGAAGTATTGGATCATTCGGCTTATGTAGCAGTAACAACAAGTAAAATAATTAAAACATTACAGTTGATTAAAGAAGAAAAAATTAAGAATAAAAAGATTAAAATGGAGATATCTTCTTAAAAGTTTATGTTTTTAATCACTTTGGTAATTAATTAGGTTATTGTTAATAATATGTTTATATTTGTGAACTTCTTTTGAAGACTGTATTAAAATTATGTTTGTAAATGCCAATTGCCATTCTGATATACTTTACATTTTTCTTTTAAAGTATTAACAACAATAACAATTAATGACATTTACAGAATTAAAATTAATCAAACCGCTTTTAACTGCGCTTGATAAAAAGGGGTACAAAGAACCGTCTCCTATTCAAGAAAAATCAATACCACACATTTTACTAGGAAAGGATATTTTTGGTTGTGCCCAAACAGGCACAGGAAAAACAGCCGCTTTTGCATTACCAATATTACAATTACTAGACGCTAATAAAAAACCAAATCAACGCCGAGAAATTAAAGCATTGATTTTAGCTCCAACCCGTGAACTTGCCACTCAAATTAGTGAAAACTTTAAAGAATATGGTGCAAACTTAGGTTTTAAACATGCAGTCATTTTTGGAGGAGTTTCTCAGTTTCATCAGGTTGTTGCTGTTAAAACAGGAATAGATATTTTAATTGCAACGCCTGGTCGTTTACTAGACTTAATGCAGCAAGGAATAATAAAATTAGGTTCTGTTGAATATTTTGTATTAGATGAAGCCGATCGAATGTTAGATATGGGCTTTATTAATGATATGAAAAAAGTGATTGCCAAATTACCTGTAAAAAGACAGACCATGTTTTTTTCGGCAACAGCAGCGCCAAATATCATGAAGCTAGCTAATACAATTTTAAATAATCCGGTTAGTGTAGCTGTTAATCCTGTTTCATCTACAGCTACTTTAGTAAAACAAACCGTGTATTTTGTTCAAAAAACAAAAAAACCAGCTTTATTAAAACATATTTTACATGAAAATAAAATCAACCATGTTCTTATTTTTACAAGAACAAAACATGGCGCTGATAAAGTAGCAAAAGCATTAAACGGTTTTAATATTAAAGCCGAAGCTATACACGGAAATAAATCTCAAAATAACAGAGAAAAAGCCTTAAAAGGTTTTAAAGACAGAACGATTAATGTATTAGTTGCTACTGACATTGCCTCTAGAGGAATTGATGTTGATAAATTAACACATGTTATTAACTACGAAATTCCGGAACAAGCAGAGGCTTATGTTCATAGAATTGGAAGAACAGGAAGAGCAGGTGAAAGTGGTGAAGCAATATCTTTATGTAGCCAAGAAGAAATACCTTACTTTAAGGGTATTCAAAAATTAATTAAAAAAGATATTGATGTCATTAAAAAACATCCATATTCTTAAAACAGCATTGTAACTATTATCAAGTAGTGATAAGGTTATAATAAATAAAATAAAATAATAACAATACAAAAAACAAAAAAAATGAAAAACGGAGTAGTAAAATTTTACAATGAAGCAAAAGGTTTCGGATTTATTAAAGAAGATAATGGTCCAGAAATTTTTGTTCACGCAACAGGTTTAGAAGAAGAAATTCGCGAAAACGATAACGTTGTATTTGATGTACAAGAAGGTAAAAAAGGTTTAAATGCTGTAAACGTTAAGTTAGCTTAAGCCAATTTAATTAAAAAAATAATAACACTATAAAATTAACAAAATGAAAAACGGAGTAGTAAAATTTTACAACGAAGCAAAAGGTTTCGGATTTATTAAAGAAGACAATGGAACAGAAATATTTGTTCATGCAACAGGTTTAGAAGAAGAAATTCGTGAAAACGATAACGTTGTATTTGATGTACAAGAAGGTAAAAAAGGTTTAAATGCTGTAAACGTTAAGTTAGCTTAAGATTTAAATACTTTCAAAATAAAAATCCCTCTGCCAAATAGCTGAGGGATTTTTTTATTTAATATGATTTTAAATAATAATACTATCATCAATAAAAAAATACCTTTTTTAAGTCACATATTTACTTAAATTTGTTTTCCAAAAAAATTGAAACATGAATCGTACTTTTTATACTTTTATATTATTATTAACTTCAATAATTAGTTTTTCTCAAAACGCAACAATTCGTGGGTTTGTTTATAATAAAGATAATGGAGAACCTATAGCTTTTTCTAATGTTTATCTTAAGGGAACAACAATCGGTGCATCTACTGATTTAAATGGATTTTTCTCTATTAACAAAATTGTAGCTGGTTCATATACCTTATTAGTAACAAATTTAGAGTTTGATACGATTTCAGAAAAAATAGCAATTAAAGCAGGTGAAATTTTAACTAAAAAATTCTTTTCGGTAAAAGGTGGAGTAATGTTAAATGCTGTTGATGTTACTGCCGAACAAATTGAAAAAATAGAAACTCCAAATGTTGGTGTTCAAAAAATAGATCCGGTTGCTATTAATAAATTACCAAGTGTTGGAGAGCCTGATTTAGCTCAATATTTACAAGTTTTACCCGGTGTTGTTTTTACTGGAGATCAAGGCGGGCAATTATATATTAGAGGAGGCTTACCAATTCAAAATAAAGTATTATTAGATGGAATGGTAATTTATAATCCTTTTCATTCTATTGGTTTATTCTCAGTATTTGATAATGATATTATGAGAAGTGCAGATGTATTCAGTGCTGGTTTTGGCGCTGAATATGGCGGAAGAACGTCCTCTATCATGGATATTACTACACGCGATGGTAATAAAAAATATTTATCAGGTAAAGTTTCTGCCTCTACATTTGGAGCTAAATTAACTTTAGAAGGACCGTTAAAAAAATTAAAAGAAGATGGTAAAGGAAGCTCTTCATTTTTATTATCTGGTAAAACATCTTACCTACCTCAAACTTCAAAAACTTTATATCCTTATGCAAATAAAAATAATAACAATGATGGTTTGCCTTTTTATTATACCGATATATATGGTAAAGTCTCTTTTAATGGTGGCAATGGAAGCAAAGTAAATTTATTTGGATATAACTTTACTGATAAAGTAGTATATAAAGATCTTGCTAAATTTGATTGGAACTCATTTGGTGGTGGAAGTAATTTTATTTTAATTCCGCAAAATTCAACGTTATTAATTGAAGGAAATTTTGCTTATTCTCAATACAAAATCAATTTTGAAGGCGCTACAGAAACTGATAAAAAGTCTAGTTCTGTAGGTGGATTTAACGGAGGTTTTAATTTTTTAAAGTACTTTGGTCGTAACGAATTAAAGTATGGTTTTGAATTAGTTGGTACAAATACAAATTATGAAATTCAAACTCCTACATTATCTAAAATTAGCTATACTAAAAACTCTGTTGAATTAGGTGGGCATGTAAAATTTAGATGGTTAGATAAAAAGAAATGGATTGTTTTGGAGCCTAGTTTCCGTTTACAATATTATGCAAAATTTGCTGAGGCTTCTCCTGAGCCACGTTTGCAAGGTAAAATCAACTTCACTCGTAAAATTCGTTTCAAATTTGCCGGTGGTTTATACAGCCAAAGTTTAATGAGTGCAAGTTCCGACAGGGACGTGGTAAATTTATTTTATGGATTTATTAATGGACCTGAAAATTTACCTACTGAATACAAAGATAAAAATAATGAAACCATTGCCACGAAGGGAGTTATCCAAAAATCGCGTCATGTAGTGGCTGGTTTTGAAATTGATCTTTTAAAAAATTTAGAGATTCAAATTGAAGGTTACCAAAAATACTTTAATCAAATGGCTAGCGTAAACAGAGATAAATTATATGATGATATACCTGAGAATGCTGATAAGCCAGATGCTAATAAAAAAGATTTTATAATGGAGCAGGGGCAAGCAACAGGCTTGGACTTTACTGCAAAATTTGAAAAAAAACGTTTTTACTTTTGGGCAGTTTATTCTTTAACCTATAATAAAAGATACACAGGAAATACTGCTAGTGGAGATGTATTTGAATATGCCCCAGTTTTTGATAGAAGACATAATGTAAATTTAGTTGGTACTTATACGTTTGGTAAAAAACGTAATTTAGATTTAAGTATTCGTTGGAACTATGGCTCTGGTTTTCCTTTCACACCAACTCAAGGATACTATCCTCAGGTTGATTTTGGAAACAATTTTAATTATGACTATACAACAGCTAACGCTAATTTAGGATACGTTCCTGGGGATTATAACTCTCGTCGTTTACCTGATTACCACCGTATGGATATTAGTTTAAAATGGTTATATAATATTAGCGAGAAAACAAAATTAGAAGTAAATATAGGCGCAACTAACTTATATAATCGTGATAATATTTTTTACTATGATCGCGTAAAAAATAAACGTGTTAATCAGTTGCCAATTTTACCAAACATAAATATTAGCTTTAAATTTTAAATAATAGACATTGGCTTTCAAGATTTATACAAAAACTGGAGATAAAGGGCAAACATCTTTAATAGGAGGAACCCGTATTCCTAAATTTGATATTCGTATCGAAGCTTATGGAACTGTTGATGAATTAAACTCAAACATTGGTTTAGTAAGAGATCAGCAAATTGATGAAAATTCGAAAACTATTTTAATTGAAATTCAAGACAGGTTGTTTACAATTGGATCTCTATTAGCAGCAGATCCGTTAAAAAATAAAATGGTTTTGCCTCAAATTTCTGAACTTGATATTGAATTATTGGAAAAAGAAATAGATACCATGAATGAACATTTACCGGAAATGAATTCTTTTGTCCTTCCAGGAGGTCATTCAACCATTTCATTTTGCCATTTAGCAAGATGTGTTTGCCGTAGAGCAGAACGTTGTGTTTTAAAACTAAATGAAGAGCAACCGGTTAACGAATTAATATACAAATATTTGAATCGGTTATCAGACTATTTATTTGTATTATCCCGAAAGTTCACTCAAGATTTAAAGGCAATTGAAACGCCTTGGAAACCTAGATTATAATGACCTCTCCAATTGAAATAGTAAATGGGATGATTGCCAAAGACTATTTTAGTCAATGGTTGGGTATTGAGGTTTTAGATGTAATGGAAGGTTTTTGTAAAATACAAATGACTGTTCGTAAAGATATGCTAAATGGATTTGGAATTGCACATGGTGGAATTACTTATTCGGTGGCAGATAGAGCACTCGCTTTTGCCTCTAATTCTAATGGTCAAAAAGCAGTTTCTTTAGAAACATCAATTTCTCATACTATTTCATTGAAAGAAAATGATAAAATTATTGCCGAATGTATTGAAGAACACTGTTCTAATAAAATAGGAATTTATACAGTTAAAATATACAAGGACTTGGATTTATCTGTTGTTGCTTTATTTAAAGGCACCGTTTATCGGACTTCAAAAATTTGGTAAACCACGTCTTTAATATAATTAACTCTAATTGAATTAGTTGAAATTGATTTTAATTAAAATATAATTTTGCAATCAAACAAAATAGTTCTATATTTGCGCTCCACTTTTTAGCCTCTGGTTGCACGGTGCAGCGAATGCTACAAATGATAAATATTTAAAATAAGAAACAATGAGTTTATTATTAGATTACGTAAAAAAACAATTGGCAACAGAAGTTGCTCATCCAAAGTTTAAAGCTGGTGATACGATTACAGTTCACTACAAAATTAAAGAGGGTGAAAAAGAACGTATTCAGCAGTTTTCAGGTGTTGTTATTCAACGTAAAAACGAGCCTGCAACAGCATCTTTTACAGTTCGTAAAATTTCTAACGGTGTTGGTGTAGAGCGTATATTTCCTGTATCATCTCCATTTATTGATAAAATAGAATTAAACAAAGTTGGTATTGTTCGTAGAGCAAAAATATACTATATACGTACTCGTACAGGTAAAGCAGCTCGTATTCGCGAAAAACTACAAAAGAAAACAGTTAAATAGAATTAACAATTATTTATTAAAAAAACCTCTCAATAAAACTGAGAGGTTTTTTTATGGGAATAAATGATAAAAATAAAATTATGGAATAACTCGATATTTTTTATTTATAAATCTGTTATAATTTTTAAAATAAAGCCTAAATTGTGATATTTTACTAGACTTTAGTGCTTAAAATCAATCCATTAATAGTTTTAGTTTTAAAACAATTTAATTACATTTGTGTAATACATCTACTTTTTTATGAAAAAAATATTCACTATTATTTCCCTTACCAGTTTTACAGCGTTTTTTTCTCAAATTACAATAAATTCAAATTTCCCTTCAACGATTAATTTAGCATCTGAAATCGAGGCAGATATTAAAATTTATAAAGGAGCCGTTAGTAATTTTGCGAAATATCAAATGGATGTTCCTGCAGGCATTAATGTATCTGCTATCGATACTAAATCTGGAAATTTTACTTTTGAGAATCAACGAGCAAAAATAGTTTGGGTATCCGTTCCGAACGAAGATGAATTTACTTTTAAATTAAAAGTTCAAGTAGCTACTGATGCTCCAAATTCAGTAACATTTTCTCAAAAATTTTATTATTTAGAAAATAATGAGAAAAAAGAAATTGAAGCTAATCCGGTTATTATTTCAATTAGCGGTGGCAATGCTGTTACTGAAAATACAACTTCTGATACTAAACCTATAGAAGCAACTGCATCTTCAACTGTAACTGAAACTATAATTAAAGAGACTAAACCTGTTGAGACTAATTCATCAACTCAAATAGGAACAACTATAGAAACTAAATCAGAAGAGTCAGTTGTTAAATCAGAAACGGTAGAAGTAAACCCTGATGTAGTTAAAGTGGTTGAAACTAAAGTGATTGAAACTAAGGTGGTTGAAGTTGAATCCGTTAAAAAAACGACTGTAACTTCTTCAATTTCAGATGCAGGAATGACATTTAAAGTTCAACTAGGGGCTTATAATATTCAGCCAAGTAAAAGTAAATTTTCTAGTGTTGGAAATGTAAATATTGATTTAATAAATGGAATGTACAAAGTAACCACCGGAAACTTTAAAACATTAGATGATGCTGTTAAACACCGTGATGGATTAAAATCAAAAGGATATAATGGCTTTATTGCAAAATATAAAGACGGAAAGCGTATTAACTAATTCAATATTTTCTAATTAATCTTTACTAATTCTTTTTTTTTGATTAGAAATTATCTCATAATAATTTTAAGTTTTGTTTCTAGTTACGTTTGGGCGCAACAGTATCCATGGTGGTCGCAATACAGAAATAATCAAACCTTAAATAATCCGGCTTTTTGTGGTACAAAGCGATTAATTGATATTAGAATTAATTATCGTAATCAGTGGACTAGTTTTGAGGGTGCTCCAAAAACCTATGCTTTGTCCTTAAATTCTCGTTTATGGAAAGGAAGATTAGGATTGGGCGGCTTTATATTTAAAGACGATATTGGACCATTTAAAAATTTTAATTCAACTGTAACTGCAGCATATCATCTGAAATTTGCAGACTCAGAATTATCTTTTGGAATTCAGGGAAATTATTTAAGTAAAACATTTAACGGAAATGATATCACCCTAAGAAATCAACAAGACAAAGCCATAAACCAATATGTTGAGGATAAAACCGGAAACTTTGATGGCAGTTTTGGCTTATTATATTATAATGATAGGTTTCATTTGGGAATAGGCGCAAACAATGTTGCAAGCAGTGAACTTGAATTTTACCAAAATGACTCATTAAAAAAAGGAAAATATACAAGCGTTCCTCATTATAATATTTCCGCAGGCTTTAATTGGGCTGATGATCCTGATTTTACATTTGAAAATTCGATATTAGCACTTTACGTTCCAAACTTACCCTTTTCATTTGATTATACTTTAAGATTGCATATGAAAAAGCAATTAATTGCTGGTTTTAGTTTTCGATTAAATGATGCCATTGCCCTACATTTAGGTTATACCATAAAAGAAAAATTTCAAATTCTATATTCTTACGATTTGGTTACCTCTCCCTTAAGAAAATATCAAAGTGGCTCTCATGAAATATCATTGATTTTTTCATCAAACATGGGAACGGATATTAAGAAAAGAGGCTTAAATAAACGTTTTGTTCGTCAAAAATATCAATATCTTATAAATTAGTTTTATTAAATAAATTTTAAGCAAGCTTTAATTAAACCTTATAGATAAATGATTTTTGCAATAATAGATTTAGGAACAAATACATTTAATTTGCTGATAGGTGAGCGTTTGCCAGATTGCACCTTTAAAAAAATATTTAATACTAAAGTAGCAGTTAAATTAGGAGAAGGTGCCATAAACGCAGGATACATTGCTGAAGTTCCTTTTCAAAGAGGTATTAATGCATTAAAACAATATCAGCAGTATTTATTAGACTATAATGTTAAGCATACTTATGCCTTTGCAACTTCTGCCATTCGTTCCGCATCTAACGGTAATGAATTTGTAGATCAAGCAAAAAAAAATGCTGGAATATCTATTACCGTTATTGATGGAGATGAAGAAGCGGATTTAATATATCATGGTAATAGAATGGCTGTAAATATGACAGATTCAGTTTCTTTAATAATGGATATAGGAGGCGGAAGTACTGAATTTGTTTTGGCAAATCATAATACCATTTTTTGGAAACAAAGTTTTTTGCTAGGTGCAGCACGTTTACTTGAAAAATTTAAATTAACTGATCCAGTAACTAATAAGGAAATAAAAACATTTAACGATTATTTAAAACAGGAATTAGCTCCACTTTTAGAAGCTATTAAATCTTTTAAGCCAAATGAGTTGATTGGTTCATCAGGGGCATTTGATTCTGTTGTTGATGTGATAGCAGGAGAGTTTAATACTGAAGAGGAATTAAACGATATTAAAACAGAATATAGTGTTAATTTAAATCATTATTTATTTATCAGTAAAAAATTAAAAAAATCAACATTAAAAGAACGCTATGGTATTAAAGGATTAATTGATATGCGTGTTGATATGATTGTAATTTCCATTTTATTAATTGATTTTATTTTAGAAGAGGTTAATCTTTCTGCAATGCGAGTATCAACTTTCTCTCTCAAAGAAGGAGTTATTAGTCAAAAATTAGGATTAAGCATTTCTTAATTTTTTTCATCAAAATCTTTCTCTAACTTTGCTATAATGATGGTAAAAAGTCCTTATACATTAACAATAGCTGATAATTTTAATCAGGATTTATTGTTAAAAAACACTTGGTTGGTCATTTTACATGCATCCAGAACACCTCCTCATATTGGTATATTGATTAATGGAAACTATAATTCATTAACTATAAAAGGACACGAATTAAATATTAATGGTAATGTATTATTAAAAACCATTCAGCAAAAAAAAATTGAAACCCTTTTTATTCAATTAAAAAAGCATCCTGTGTTTAGTTATGATTATCAAAAGGAAATTTGCCAATATTATATTCAACAATTTACTCAGGTAAAAGTAAATGAAGCGTCTTGCTTAAGTCCAATAAAATTATTTCTTCAAGAATTTTATGCTATTTCGGAAAATAAAAAGGAGTTATTATTTGAATTAGTTGAACGTTATTCAAATGAACAACTTCAGGAAATTATTAGAGCAGAAAGAGATAATTATTATAAAGAATAATGTTTATTAAATCAGAACATATTTATCTAAGAGCATTGGAGTTATCCGATTTGGAATTAATCTACACTTCTGAAAATAATCTTGCTGTATGGAAAGTAAGTAATACTCTTACACCGTTTAGCAAAGATGTTTTAGAATTATATTTACAAATAGCTCATCAAGATATATACACCAATAAACAATTAAGATTATTGATATGCTTAAATAATACGCATGAACCAATTGGTACTATTGATTTATTTGAATTTGATCCAATGAATTTAAGGGCTGGGGTAGGGGTTTTGATTTTTGAAGAACACAGAGAAAATGGATATGCTTTTGAAGCTATAGAATTAGTTAAGCAATACACCAAAAACACATTAATAATGAACCAATTGTATTGTAATATTAGTTCATAT
>JBILOV010000244.1:0-3506 GCA_044374335.1 Bacteroidia bacterium
ATATTTTAGAGAAGATTATCAGTACAATGCAACTTCTGCAGCAACTCCTGATTATTTAGATATTCATAATGGTCGTTTTTGTGTTACACCGGAATATCCAAATGGTATTTATTGTTATTTTGCAACGGTTACTTCAAATTGGAATTCAGCATACCCGTATGTTGTGGGCCCAACTTTTTATGGAACAAAGGTAGCTACAAAAGTTACTTCAATAACTGAAGCTACAACAACTTATACTTCATCATCAAGTACAGGACTAGCGAATACAATTTTAAATGACATTAAGGTAAACATCTTTCCAAATCCAGCTTCCGATTTAATTGCTGTTCAAATTAATGATTTAGTGAAAGAAAATTATGATGTTATTTTATATGACAACACTGGTAAAATTGTAGAAAAAAAGACTTTATTTCAAGGAAGTACTATTGTTTATTTTGATACAAAAACTCTATATAATGGAATTTATACAATTAATTTAATTAATTCTAAAGGTAAAAGTTATTCCAAAAAAATATCTATTTTAAAATAGATAAATGACTGCGGCTATATTTTACAATTTATTAAATAACTGTTAGATAATAAAATAAACAATCTTTATACAGATACTTTTACTGCATTTTTTTAATTACTTCTTTTTAGGGTAAATGAAATAGTCGTTCCCTCATTAATAGAACTTACAACATCAATGGTTTCTTCGTGGGCTTCAATAATATGTTTTACAATAGCTAATCCTAACCCAGTTCCGCCTTGCTCTCTGCTGCGCCCTTTATCTACACGATAAAAACGTTCAAATAATCTTGGTAAATGTTTTTCTGCAATACCAATTCCATTATCTTTTATTTCTACAATAACCTGTTCGTTAAATAAATTCAATGAAATTGTTGTTTTACCTTTTTCTTTCCCGTATTTAATACTGTTAGTAATTAAATTTACTAAAATCTGCCTAATTCTAAATTTATCGGCTTTTACTAAAATTGATTTATCGTATTTTTTTGATAGAACTAGCTTGATTTGTTTTTTGCTTGCCTGAAATTCAAGCGCATCAATTATATCTTTAATTTGTTGAACTATATCATAAATTTCGACTTCCAATTCTAAGGTTCCAATTTCTAATTGTGATATAGTTTCCAAATCATCAATAATTTGAATCATTCTATCTACACTTTTGTCTGCACGTTTTAAATATTCGATATTAATTGATGGATCATTAATTCCACCATCAATTAGTGTTGACACGTAGCCTTGAATATTAAAAATTGGTGTTTTTAATTCGTGAGAAACATTACCTAAAAACTCTTTTCGATAACTATCTAAATTTCTATTTTGTTCAGCTTCTTTATTTCTTTCTTGTGCTAATTTTTTTATTTCGTCTTCAAGCCTATCAATAGCATCTATTTCATCTAATTGGAATTCTGTATTTGGAATTTCTTTGGGTTGTTGAGCCTTTACCAATAGATAGAGTTTGTCAATTTTTCCAAAAATAACATTGTTGTACAAAAAATAAATGACAAAAAAACTAACAATGAATGATATGAAAAATGATAATAAACAACTTGCTAAATCAAAACTATCGGTAATTTTATACGAAATGAAAGATATGAGTATTGTTTGAATAACTGCAGAAATAGCACTAAGTATTAGTGTTAGTATGGGTGTTTTAAGTGTGGTCATTTAATATTTGTGATTATTGAGTTCTTTTATATTTCCAGCGTCTGTGGCTCCAGAGCCATATTTCTGGCTGAGCAATAATGTCCATTTCCAATTTGCGAGTATGTAATTCAGATATTTCTCCCTCTGAGGTATTTTTAGGTTCAGTTACTAAGTATTCTGCATTTACCTCGTAATAACCTCTTTTTAATAGATTAACAGTTACATAAACAACAGGGTAATTTAATTTTTGAGCAATTTTTTCTGTTCCCCAAAACACTGGAGTATCTTGGTTTAAAAAGGTTGTCCAATAGGCGCCTTCAGGCGATGGAGTTTGATCGGCAATAAATGCTGTTGCGTTAATTTCATTTCGGTTTCTTATCATTTCTCTCAAAGTATCTTTCATAGCATAAAGCTTTGTCCCAAATCTACTGCGCATATCATACATTAATTTATCAAAGTGCTTATTTGATAACGGATGATAAATTACATATAGTTGTTGTGGATTTAATAAACTAAAAGAATTTCCTGCCCATTCCCAGTTTCCATAATGGCCCATAACCAAAATACACGATTGTTTTTTGTCATGTAATTGATTAAAAATTGTTTTGGTGTTTTCATTTAATGAACAACGTTTTATTGCCTCTTTTTTTGAAATAGTGAGTGTTTTAAGAGTTTCAAGAAATAAATCACATAAATAATGATAAAACTTTCTTTCTATTTCTTTAAGTTCTTCCTGAGTTTTTTCGGGAAATGAATTTTTAAGATTATCATAAACTACCGTTTTACGATACCCAATAATTCTATAAAGAAGAAAACAAATGCCATCTGATAATAAATAAAAAATAGGGAACGGAAGAAGAGAGATTATATAAAATAAGGGTAGGGCTATATAAAATCCAATTTTACTCATGTTACAAAAGTACAGAATATAAATAAAGGCAGTGATTTTTTGCACAAATAATATTCAAATGAATCCTTTTTTATACCTTTATAAACGAGACTTTAAATTTAAACTAACTAGAGATGAAAAAAATTATTACTGCCTTTTGCTTTTTCGCGCTATTTAACAGTATTAAAGCTATTGATGCTGCCGACCAATTAAAAATGGTGTTGGCAAAACAAAAATTATATGCCGGACAATATATTGGCGCTTTAACTATTTTTAAAGAAGTATTACAGAAAAATCCGGACGATGCTGACGTGTTATATTACGTTGGCTATTGTAATTTTGAATTAAAGAAGTTTGATGCCGCAACAGAATTCTTAAATAAAGCAATTACAATAAATAAAAATGTTATGCCTGAGACTCACTTAGTACTAGGTAAAATTTATTTATTAAATGAAAAAATTGATGAATCATTAACTGAATTTAATACTTACAAACTCTCTGCAACCGCAAAAGATGCAGATAATGAAGATGTTGATGTTTATATAGCACATTGTATTAATGCTAAAAAGATTTTGAGCACTTCTGTTAATGTAAAAATTGACAATCTAGGAGAAGCCATCAATTCAAAATACGATGATCAATCTCCTTGCATCAGTGCTGATGGACAAAAATTAGTGTTTAATACGCGAAGACCAAAAACTACAGATTCACCAACAGATAAGGAAGGAGATGGCAAGTATTTTCAAGATATATACATTTCCTTTTGGGACACTATTAATAAAAAATGGGGTATTGCTGACGAGGTTCCGGGAAGTGTAAATACACTAGCACATGATGCCTGCACAAGTATTTCTCCGGATGGGAAACAAATTTTTATTTACAAAAATGACCTAAATGATAAAGATTCAAGAGGCGGAGCCGTGGTTTTTTTTTAGGTTCTTTATAATAAATTGAAAAAAACAGAAAC
>JBILOV010000245.1:0-3490 GCA_044374335.1 Bacteroidia bacterium
TAGTTCTGTCCAAGGATTTTTGAAAAAAACCTGCTTGCAACCCTGCTTTTATTGAAAACTCACGAGTAACTGGTAATAGATAAGAATATACCAAGCTAGCGTTAGTAGATTTTAATGTACCATGCGCTTGGTCATCTTGAGTAACAATTACACCCAAACCACCACTAATAGCATCAATATGTTGATCATAAGAGGCGCTATAAGTAACATAAGTTCCTGACAAGTTTGGCCACTGATTACGGTAATTCATACAAATACGGGGACATCTAGCAGTACCTGCAAAAGCAGGATTTAAATATAATGGATTAGCGTAAAACTGAGTAAATTGAGGATCTTGAGCTTTTAAATCAAATAAAATACCAGTAACACCAATAATTGACAGTAATAATATAAGTTTCTTCGCCATTTAAATTATTTTACTTAATATTTTGGTAAATACAAATATAGCAGTCTAATTTTGAAAATAAAAACTTTTATGCAACAATATTTTATTTTCTTTGTCGTTTTGATAAATATAACAACCAAAAAAACAAAGTAAATGCCTTCTACCACTAAATCTATACTAATTATTTTAGTTTTATTATTTTCTAACTGTTTTTTAAGTTATTCTCAGTTAAACAAGCAAAATATTACTAATAATTTAGAAAATATTAATCCTGAAAAAAAAGTTGAACTAAATAAAAGTCACTTTTTAACTAATGCACATCGTGAGATTCAAAAAGATAATTTACCTTATTACTTGCATTATAATTCTATACAACACACTGCTATTCCCTCGTTTAAATTAGAAAATGTTATTGTAAGAGAATTAAATTCAAAAGAATTGGAAGAGATATCTTCTTTTAAAATACACATCACCTCCAGTTTTGATATATCCTACTCCTATGGAAAATCAGGTCAAGAGAACCTTATTTACGCTAAAATAATTCCAATAAGATTGAATTCTTCAAATAATAGATATGAATTTTTAGAAAGTTATTTACCTGTATGGGACAGTCAAAATCTTAATAACAAATTATCAGACAGTAATCTTAAAAAAAATAATAAATCATCAAATGTAAATGCCTCTGTTTTGGCAACAGGTAAATGGTACAAGGTTGGAGTTACACAAAACGGGGTATACAAAATCAATAAAGCTTTTTTAAGTAGTTTAGGATTAGATGTTACGAATTTAGATCCCAAAAATATTAGAGTTTATGGTAACGGAGGTAAATTATTACCTGAAAAAAATGCTGCCTTCCGAAACGATGATTTACTTGAAAATGCCATAACCGTAATTGGAGAAAATGATGGTGTATTTGATAACAATGATTATATTCTTTTTTACGGGCAAAGCACTGATTCTTGGAAAAATATTTCGGGTTCTAAAATGCCTTTTGATCATCAAATTCATTATTTTAGCGACACTTCATTTTATTTTATAACTACAGATTTAGGTGCAGGAAAAAGAGTTTCTACGATTAATACACTTCAGAACTCTCCAAACACAACTACTACAACTCAGGATTATTATGGGTTTCATGAACTAAACACAACCAATGTTGTAAAAAGTGGGAGAGAATTTTATGGTGAAAAATTTGATTTAAACACCTATTATTCATTTTCTTTTCCCATTCCTGATGCGGCAATTGGAGATAGTTTGTATGTAAAAGCTTCTGTTTTATCAAGAAGTGATGCTGCTACTGTTGGCCCAGCTAATTACAGTGTTAATTTTAATACCGGCTCATTTACATTTACTTGTTCAGCAACTAACACCTCATCTTATTTAGCCGATGTTGGATTTACAGGAGGGAATTCAAAAGGTGGAATTTTAAGTTCTAATAATTTATCTATAACGGTTTCAAAATTAACGTCACAAGCTTCTGCATGGTTGGATAACATTGTTTTTAATTGTAGAAGAAATCTAATTTTTAATCAATTTCAATTTAATTTTAGAGATAGAAAAACAGTTCGTGGAAATAATACTTTTGCAAAATACATATTAACTAATAATAATAACGTATCGCCAATTATTTGGGATGTAACAAATCCATTCGATATTAAAGAGCAGCTATACAATAGCAATTCAAACATTTTAGACTTTACATCTAATTCAGATTCATTGAGAGAATACTGTGCGTTTAATAGTAACCAAGCTTACATTCCTAAATCATATGGTTTAATTCCAAATCAAAACTTACACGCCATTCAACAAGCAGATTTTGTAATTGTCACAAACCCTTTATTTTTGGCTGAAGCACAAAGAATTGCCTATTTACACCAAGAATATGATTCACTAACTTATGCCATAGCAACTACTGAAGAAGTATATAATGAATTTTCATCAGGAACACCTGATATTGGAGGAATTAGAGACTTTGTAAAAATGCTTTACAAACGTCCAACCAATCCAAACTTAGCAACAAAATATTTATTGCTATTAGGCGATGGCTCCTATAAAAACAAAGACATCAATACTAGTGGAAATACTGCTTTAATCCCATCTTACGAAACACCGAACTCAACATCATGGACAAACTCTTTTGTTACAGATGATTATTTTGCAATGATGGATGATAACGAAGGTGATTTAATATCGGGCGATTTAGTTGATATTGGTGTTGGTCGTTTACCAGTTAGAAATAAAGCTGAAGCAATAGCAGTAACTAATAAAATAGAACACTATTATAAACGAAATTTTGATTTTAACGTGAATGCCATCGAATCGTCATGCGTAACTGCAGAAAATAATTACCCTCAAGGCGATTGGAGAAACTGGGTTTGTTTTATTGCTGATGATGAAGATAATAATGAACACATAAATCAAGCAAATTCATTAGCGAATACTGTATACAATAACTTAAAACAATACAACGTTGATAAAATATATTTAGATGCCTATGTGCAAAAATCAACTCCTGGTGGAGATAGATATGAAGATGCTGTTAATGATTTAAATAGAAGAATAGACAACGGAGCCTTAATTATAAATTACACTGGACATGGAGGTGAATTAGGTTTGACAGAAGAACGTATAGTAGAGGTATCTCAGATATTAGGTTGGAAAAACAAAAACAAAATGCCTTTAATGGTTACTGCAACTTGTGAATTTAGCAGATTTGATGATCCTGACCGAACATCTGCTGGAGAATATTGTTTATTAAATGAAAATGGCGGTGCTATAGCTCTAATGACAACTGTAAGATTAGCATTCTCTGGGCTAAATTTCATTTTAAACAAAGAGTTTTACGAACATGCTTTAACGCCAATGGCTAATGGGAAAATGCCTCATATTGGAGATATATATAGATTAACTAAACGTGGCATTGGTTTTAGTCAGCAATATATGAACTTTGTTATACTAGGCGATCCTGCTTTAAAGTTATCTTATCCTGAACAAAAAGTTTTTACCTCAACAGTTAACTCTCAGGTATTAACACCAACATCAAGCGATACGTTAAAAGCATTGTCGCTAGTAACAATAACCGGATTTTTAGGAGATGCTAACGGT
>JBILOV010000039.1:0-12904 GCA_044374335.1 Bacteroidia bacterium
GACTTCCTCAAAAATCAAAACGAACAATTGACTTAACAACAAAAGCTGCAAAGCAATTAAATTTTATAAAATCAGGATTAACCAAAGTAGAAATAACAGTATTAGATTCATTAAAAAAATAATATGGGTAAAATTCTTATAAAAAATGCTACGATTGTAAACGAAGACGAAACATTTATTTCGGATGTTTTAATTGAAGGTAATTACATCGTACAAATAGACAGAGATATAACTGCTGATACAGCTAAAATAATTGATGCTACAGGACTTGTTTTAATGCCAGGAGCAATTGATGATCAGGTTCATTTTAGGGAGCCTGGATTGATACATAAAGGAGAAATATATACAGAAGCTAAAGCAGCCGTTGCTGGAGGAGTTACTTCATATATGGAAATGCCAAATACGAATCCTCAAGCGGTAACAATCCTTGAATTAGAAAAAAAATATACAAGAGCTAAAGAGTGTTCTTTAGCCAATTATTCTTTTTTTATGGGAGGTACTAATGTTAATTTAGAAGAAACCTTAAAGGTGGATTATAAAACGGTTTGTGGTTTAAAAATATTTATGGGTTCGAGTACGGGAGATATGTTAGTGGATAACGAAAAAACATTAGAAGGATTTTTCTCCAAATCTAATGCTTTAATTGCTACTCATTGCGAATATGATCCAATGATTAAAGAAAATCAGAAAAGAATAATTGAGCAATACGGCGAGGATTTGCCTGCTTATTTTCATCCAATTATCCGCAACGAAGAAGCTTGTTTTAAATCATCGTCATTTGCTGTTGAGTTGGCAAAAACATACAATACGCGTTTACATATATTACATATTTCTACGGCTAAAGAATTATCGTTATTCACCAATAAAATACCATTAAAACAAAAACGTATAACTGCAGAAGCATGTATTCATCATTTATGGTTTAATGATGATGATTATAAAAAGAAGGGTAACTTTATTAAATGGAATCCCTCTGTAAAAACAGAATATGATAGAGCTCATATTTTTGAAGCTGTATTAGATGGCAGAATTGATGTGATTGCTACTGATCATGCGCCACACACATTAGAAGAAAAACAACTACCTTATTTACAAGCACCAAGTGGCGGCCCATTAGTTCAACATTCAATTTTAGCTATGTTAGAATTTTATAAGCAAAAGAAAATTACATTAGAAAAAATTGTGCGTATGATGTCGCATAACGTAGCGGATATTTTTAAAATTGAAAAACGTGGATTTATTCGTGAAGGATATTTTGCTGATTTAGTTTTGGTTGATTTACATAAACCAACAGAAGTTACTAAAGCATCTTTACTTTATAAATGTGGTTGGAGTCCTTTTGAAGGAACTACATTTTCTGCAAGTATTAATAAAACTTTTGTAAGTGGTCATTTAGTTTATGATAATGGAAGCTTTGATGAAAGTAGAAAAGGGGAGAGGTTAAGTTTTAAGAGGGATTAATATTTGTGTAAATGAAGTTTAAAATTAATCATACTATTTTAGTACAATTAGTGTATTTGTCTTTAGCAGGTATTACTGCTTGGCAAAAGATAAGTGGTTTAGCTGTTCCTCATTGGTTTCAGCAAAAATTTGAAAACTCTATTATTAATTTTGTGCCCTATGGAATTAGCATTTCTTTTTTACTGATTACTTTTTTAGAATTGAGTATTGCATTAATTATGATTTATTCATTAGTTAAACAAGAATATAAATTGCAGGAGGAAAAATTAGTTTTTAATTTGGGACTAGATTTAAGTATGATACTTTTTTTGTTGTTATTTTTCGGTTCCTTTTTGGTGGGCGATTATGATAATGGAGCGCTTGATTTCCTTTATTTTATTGGAACTTTAGTTATTAGAAAAAAAATAATTGTTTAAGTTTAATTATTACTAAACAAACTATCTACAAACTCAGTACGATTAAATACTTGTAGGTCTTCCATTTTTTCGCCAACACCAATGTATTTTACAGGAATTTTAAATTCATCCGAAATACCTATAACTACGCCGCCTTTAGCCGTACCATCTAATTTTGTTAATGCTAACGATGTTACATCCGTAGCAGCTGTAAATTGTTTACATTGCTCAATTGCATTTTGACCTGTGCTTGCATCTAATACTAAAAGTACATCATGAGGCGCGTTAGGTATCACTTTTTTCATCACGTTTTTAATTTTGGTTAACTCGTTCATTAAGTTAATTTTATTATGTAAACGTCCAGCGGTATCAATGATTACAATGTCAGCACCTTTTGCCTTTGCGCTGCTTAAAGTATCAAAAGCAACACTAGCAGGATCGGCATTCATTCCCTGGCTAACAATATCAACACCAACGCGCTGACTCCAAATCGTTAACTGTTCAACAGCAGCAGCTCTAAAAGTATCTGCAGCGCCTAATACAACGCTATACCCGGCACTTTTAAATTGATGTGCTAATTTACCAATGGTTGTAGTTTTACCAACACCATTTACTCCAACCACCATAATTACATAAGGTGTTTTTTCTCCAGTTGCAGATAAGGGTAATTTTGGGATTTCAAATGAAGTTGCATCAGTTGAATTGTTTTCTGTTAGTAAAGCGGCAACTTCTTCTTTTAATAAATTAGTTAACTCACCGGTTCCAACATATTTATTTGATGCCACACGAGCTTCAATCCGTTTAATAATTTTTAAGGTTGTATTTACTCCAACATCTCCAGTAATTAATACTTCTTCTAAATTATCTAATACATCAGCATCAACAGTCGATTTTCCAGCAATGGCTTTAGCTAGTTTACCAAAAAAACTTTCTTTAGTTTTAGATAAACCTTCGTTTAAGGTTTCTTTTTCTTTTTTGCCGAATAATTTATCGAAAAATCCCATATAAAATTATAAGCTAAAAGATAATTTAACTGTTATACTTGCTGTTTTGTGTTTTGCTTTTGTGTTGAAAGATCCACCCCAAGAATAATCTTCATTACTATTTTGACCTGTAATTTGAAACACACCCATTTCGGCTTCCTTTAAATTTCCAATTTTACTATTAGCATTTTCCGCTACAGTTTCTGCCCGCTTTAAAGCATCCTGTGTTGCACTTTTCAATAATTCTAATTTTAAATCTGCTAATTTGGTATAATAATAATCTGGTTCATTAGCAGTAAACTCTATACCTTTTTCAATTAAACTTCCAATTGAAGTTGCTGATTTTTCAACAGTTGGTATTTTTTTTGATTCAATAATTACCTCTTGGAATAAATTATAACCTTCAAAAACGGTTCCGGTGGGATTACCTTCATTATTATATAACTGTTTGTAATTACGATTAATTTTTAAAGAAGTAAATGATATTTCATTATCGTCTATCCCATTATTTTTAAAAAAGAGTTTCACCTCTTCTAAATCATTTTTCATCAAAGTATTGGCTTCTGATAAGGTTGACGCATTGCGTGAAAAGGAAGTTTTCCAAACAATTAAATCTGAATCAAAATTTTGTGTTCCTAAACCAGTTACACCAATGTTATTGTATGATACGTGTGTTTTCTCCCAAGTGTTACTTAATTTATAACCTACCGCAACTATTGCTATAGCAATTATCGTAGATGTTATAATTTTTGTTTTATCCATTTTATCGAATTTGTTATTGTTTTCTTTGTTTTAAGTTATGAAATTATGCAATATAATTTCAGTTTACCGTAAAATAAAAAATTTCTTTCCTATGAAAAGAAAGAAATTTTAAATTAATTATTATAAATAAAAATTATTTTTTTAAATAATCAGCTACTAGTTCATTTTGAACAATTTCCTCTCTAAATGCATAAGCCCCAGTTTTTGGCGACTTAATTACTTTAATAACTTTAGTAAAGCTATTTCCTTTACCAGTTTTTAGTGTTGCTACAACTTTCTTTGCCATTTTGTATAGGTTTTAATGGATTATTTAATCTCTTTATGAGTTGTCATTTTTTTCAAGATCGGGTTGTATTTCTTCAACTCAATACGATCAGGAGTATTTTTTTTGTTTTTAGTAGTAATGTAACGAGAAGTCCCGTGTTTACCGCTATCTTTGTGCTCTGTGCACTCTAAAATTACTTGAATTCTATTACCTTTCTTTGCCATTTTCTTCTGTTATTTATTGAATTAAGCTAAAATTCCGCCTTCTACAGCTTCTTTTAAACAAGCAAAAATTCCTTTTTTATTAATATTTTTTATAGCTGATGTAGATACGCGTAAAACAACCCATTCACCAGTTTCAGGAACAAAAAACTTTTTAGTTTTTAAGTTTACTTTAAACTGACGACGGCTTTTAGCGTTCGAGAAAGAAACATTATTTCCTTTCATCGCTTTTTTACCTGTTAATTGACAAATACGTGACATGTTGTATAATCTTTAAATGTTATCCCTTAAAATAGGGACGCAAATATAGTATTTCTTTTTTAACCTACAAAAAATAGTAGGTTTTTTTCAAAAAATAATATACTTGCATCACTTTTTTTTATTTTACCCCGCTAATCTCGCAGATTTCGCTGAATTTAATCTGCAAAATCTGCGTTATCTGCAGGAAATTATTATTATTTAGTAAAACGTCTTCTACGTTCTGCTCCTTCTCTGTTTCCAGAAGATGAAGGTCTATCTCCGCTTGGTTTGTCAAATGAGCGTCTTTCTCCGCCACCATTTCCACCTTCACGGTTAAATGATCTGCGTTCTCCACCACCAAATGATGGGCGATCACCTGATCTTTCGCTAGAGCGTTCTCCACCAAAAGACGAACGACGTTCTCCACCACCGGCATAGGAGCGGCTTTCACCACCACCGTATGATTTACGTTCTCCACCTTCTCTGTTTCCACCATAAGATTTACGTTCTCCGCCTTCGCGTGAACCTCCGCCATATGAACGACGCTCTCCGCCGCCATATGAGCGACGACTATCTTCTCTTGAGCCACCTCCGTAAGAACGTTTTTCTCCGTATCCACCAGAAGGTTTTGCTTTAGAAACTTCAAAAGAAATAACACGAGCATTAAACTCAATTCCTTTTTTATTTAAAGCTAAAAATTCATCAACATGTTTGTTTTCTGTTTCAAAAAATGAAAAAGAGTTTTTAACATCAACATTGAAAATAACACGAGCATTAACACCAGATATTTCAACTAAGAAATCCTTAATAGAGTTACGGTTAAATCCATCTAATTCTCCCATATTCATAAAGAAGCGAGTTGTTTTTCCGTTATTACCATCATTACCAATATTTAAATCTTGAGAATTTTGGTAGTATGCATAAAAGCGGTTAAATTCTTCAGAAATAAAACGTTTAATTAGTTCTTCCTTAGATAAATCTTTTAATTCATCATAAATTTTAGGAAGGTAAGTTTCGATTTCTTCGTCTTTTACTTCTACATTATGCAATTTATGTACTAAATGAAATAATTGTTTTTCGCAAACAGCTACACCATCTGGCACATCAGCTTTAGTAAATGTATTTTGAATAATACGTTCAATATCTCTAATTTTATTTACTTCACGTGGAGTAACAATTGCAATGGCAATACCTGTTTTACCGGCACGACCAGTACGACCCGAACGGTGCGTGTAGTTTTCTGCTTCTTCAGGTAAGTTATAATTAATTACGTGAGTTACATTATTTACATCAATACCACGAGCGGCTACATCAGTTGCAACTAACATTTGTAATGTACGACTACGAAAACGTTTCATTACTAAATCACGTTGTGCTTGAGATAAATCTCCATGTAATGCATCAGCATTGTAACCATCTTTAATTAAATTATCTGCCACTTCTTGAGTTTCTGCTTTTGTACGGCAGAAAACAATACCAAATATATCTGGATAAAAATCTGCAATACGTTTTAATGCAGCATAACGATCACGTTGATTTACTGTGTAATAAATGTGTGAAATGTTTTCAGCTCCTTGGTTTTTTTTACCTACAGAAATAGATAAAGGATTTTCCATGTATTTGCTTGCAATACGCTCAACTTCGCGAGGCATTGTTGCGGAAAATAACCAAGTGTTTTTTGTTGGAGGAGTGTTGCTTAAAATTTGATCTAAATCATCTTTAAAGCCCATATTTAACATCTCATCTGCTTCATCTAACACAACTACATCCACATGAGATAAGTCGATTGCTTTACGTTCAATTAAATCGATTAAACGACCTGGAGTTGCAACAATTACTTGAGAACCAGCTTTTATGTCGCGGATTTGCGCCATGATTGGTGCACCACCATACACGGCTGTTACTCTTAATCCGTTAAGGAATTTTGAATAGTTAATTAAATCTTTACTGATTTGAACACATAACTCACGAGTTGGTGCTAAAATTAAAGATTGTGTAAAGCGAGAGTTTAAATCTAACTTCATTAATAAAGGCAGGCCAAATGCTGCAGTTTTTCCTGTTCCTGTTTGTGCAAGGGCTACCATGTCGGTAGATTTATCCTTCAACTGAGGAATAGTTTGTTCTTGGATAGGCGTAGGATTTTCGAAGCCCATCTCCGTCACGGCTTTTAGGAGCATTGGCTCCAAGCCTAATTCTTGAAATGTCATTTGTTTTTGTTTAAATTATTATTACTAGCTGCTAACTAAGATTTAATTTCCGCAGTAGCTGTAATCATTTTATAGTTCGGCGTTGAACGAGATTACAATGTTTGGATGCAAATACTAAATCTAATTGCGCGACAAATGTAATCAAATTTATTTAATAACAAGCTATTAACAAAATTATATATTTTAAGTGCATGATAATTAGTTGTTTAACTTTTTTAATAGGTAAGTTTAAACATTATTATGATTAATTTGATTTAAGTAATAAACCAGTTTACTTTTGTGAAGATGAGAATGAAATTAAAAATTTGTTTTATAATATTGTTTTTTGTTGCTTTATCAACAAACGTTTTTGCTCAAAGCCAGCTATACAAAGAGGCAATGAAAAAACAATTGAATGCATTTAACTTAGTAAAAGGAATTAATGATTTGCAAAAATTAGGTGATGGATTTTCTGCAATAGCATTAACCGAAAAAAAAGAATGGCTACCTTATTATTATGCAAGTTTGTGTAATGTTTTGATTGCATTTGAAAAAAGAGGATCAGATATTGATTTATTTTGTGACAAAGCCGAGCGCTTGATTAAAAAGGCTGATTCGCTTGAATCCTATAATTCAGAAATTTCAGTACTAAAATCAATGATTGCAGCTGCAAGGATTCCTGTAAGTGAAACATTGAGAACATTAAAATATGGAAGTCAATCTCTTAAACATGCAAACGAAGCTGTTAGATTAAATGCTAATAATCCAAGAGCTCATTTAGTAAAAGCTCAAAATGTTTTTCACATGCCAGAAGTATTTGGCGGTGGAGCTAAAAACGCAAAACCGATTTTAGACTTGGCTCTTGAAAAAGAAAAATTATTTAATCCTGAATCTTCTCTTCATCCTGATTGGGCTAAAAAGGAAATTGAAAAAGAAATTAAAATAGTGAATCAATCTTTAATCAAGAAACAATAAATAGTTTTTTTAATATAGATAGTATTGTTTTTATCCCAATAATTATTTAGATGTATTTGTTTTTAGGCAAATTATGCCTTATTAAAATAAACAATTATGTAAATGATTTAAGAAGTATACAGTTAACGCCGTGTTTTGTATTAACGGTTTAAATTTTAGTTCTTTCTTTTTTTCTTATGATGATTAAAACTAGGGCAGGTATCGCACTTATTTTTACTTCTGAACATAAAACAACTTGAAAATAATAGAGAACCTATTAAGGCAAAAATTAAAAGATAAATATACTTAGTATGAATCATAGTATGTAAAGATACAAAATCTATTTAAACTTGAATTGCCAGGATTATAGTTCAAATCTCCATATTTTTAATAAATAAAAAGTCTTGCTTAAAGTTAATGAGAAAAAATTAGTGAATTAGGTAAAGCACCAAGGAAATTTCACTTAATAGTTGTCTTTTAAATATTTGTGAGAACCATCGCAGTTTGGCATTTTTTTAGACAGGCTACATACACAATCGTTAAATCCGATTCCATTTAAAATTCGTTGCGTGTAACTTTCAATTCTAGATTCACGAGTTTTAGGTTGTTTGGCTCCCGAAAAGTAAAGTAAATAGGCGCGTTGTCGGCCTGGTGTTAGGGAGTAAAATGCTTTTTTAAAAGATGGCATGTTATCTAACTTTTTTTGAAACTCTTCTGGAATAATAAACTCTTCCGTCTTTTTATATTCTACTTTTAAGCCTGCTTTTTCAACTTCAATAGCTTCAAAAACATAATCTTTTAAGGTAGCTTTCATCTTCATTATTTCTTTAACGTCAGTAAATCTAATTTGACTTCCGGATTGCACATTCGCTGTTTGTTGAATTAAAATTCCTTTTTCATCTTGTAATAAAGCGCCTTTAAAAAACAAAAGAGCACAATAATTTTTAAATGCATGTATTAATACAATATTACTTTTTTGATACATATAACAAGGAACGCCCCATTTAAGTTCTTCTGCAAGGTTACAGCTAAGCACTATTTTTCTTAGCTGCTCCATTTCTTCTTTCCAGTTGTTAATATTACTTAAATAGCTATCTACTTTAGGATTCATTGCTTAAAAATAATTGATTCAATGTATTAATGCAAAAGCTTTTGAAGTATTTTTTATTTTTTTAATGAGAAGCAATAATAATTTAATGTACTAGTTTTTATAAATTATTTAATCTTATTAAACTGCTATTTAATAGCCATTTTGTTTGAATACTAAAAAATAATATATTTAATGCATGAAATTTAATCTCGCTCTGTATTTTATAGTAATCCTTCTCTTTTTTTCTTGTAATCAGCAAAATAAACAAACAAAAACAAATCCCATAAAAGTTGTTGAAGCTAAAGGTTATGTAGTTCCTAAAGACAGTATTCTACCTCCAGAAGTTATTGTAATCAAAGAGAACAATTTAAAAAAAATCAATTTAAAAAAACCAAAAAGACTTCAAACAAACACTAATATACATGCGGTTGGTATTCCAAAAATAACAAAAGCCGGAAATCCAAAAATATGTATACCAGGAAAAAATAAGTTTCAATTGCCTAAGAAGGTAATAGCAACTCATCATTCTATTAAGGCTGGTATTCCTGACATTGTTAATGCCAAAGACGCCCACACGAAAGATCAGAATTCTCAAAATTTCAGTTCATTTAGTAAACTACAAGGTTTAACACATACAAATATTACTTATTTATTTGAGGATAGTTATGGTAATCTTTGGCTTGGAACTGGTGGTGGTGGGGTATCAAAATATGATGGAAACACTTTTACTCATTTTACTGAAAGAGAAGGGTTGACAAATAATTTTGTCACTTCAATTATTGAGGATAAGTTAGGGAACTTATGGTTTGGCACCGAGAATGGTGGTGCATCGAAGTACGATGGCAAAACTTTTACCAATTATACAGAAAAAGAAGGTATGCTATCTAATTTCGTTTCTTGCATTCTTAAAGATAAAAGTGGGAATATTTGGTTTGGAACAAAAGGAGGAGGCGTATCTAAATTCGATGGAAAATTATTTATTCATTTTACCGAAAAAGAAGGTCTTACAAATAACACTGTTACCTGTATTCTGGAGGATTTGTCTGGTAATATTTGGATTGGATCAAAACAAGGAGGCATATCTATTTATGATGGCAAGTGCTTTAAGAATTATACTCAACAAGAAGGGCTTAATTCTGATTTTATTACAAGTATTATTCAAGATAAAGAAGGAAATATTTGGATAGGAACAAATGGATTGGGGTTATCAAAATTTGATGGCGAAAGTTTTATACATTATACTGAAAACGAAGGACTTTCCAATAACTATGTCACCAGTATTTTGCAAGATAACTTAGGAAATATTTGGATTGGAACCAATGGTGGTGGTGTTTCAAAATTTAATTGTAAAACTTTTACTCATTATACCGAAAAAGAAGGTTTAAATAATACTATAATCAGACATCTTATTCAGGATAAAAATGGAATACTTTGGCTTGGTAAAGGCGGTGGCGGTGTCTCAAAATATAATTACAAATCCTTTAATTATTTTACTGATCAGGAAGGATTATCAAACAGCACTGTTCTTAGTATTTTTCAAGATTTATCTGGAAAGATTTGGCTAGGTACCGAGGGAGGTGGCGTTTCCATTTACGATGGCAATTCATTTGTTCATTTCACAGCGAAAGATGGATTATCTGAAAATATTGTTTATAGCATTGCGCAAGATAAAGAAGGAAATATGTGGTTTGGTACATCTGCAGGTATAACAAAATTTGATGGACAAGCATTTACTCAGTTTGTAAATATTGATGGACTAACAAATTATACTGTATATAGTATTTTAGTAGATAAAAACGGATTTTTATGGTTTGGTTCAGAAGGCGGAGGTGTTTTTAAATATGATGGAAATTCTTTTAAAAGGTATACGACTAAACAAGGTCTTTCCTCTAATGTTATCAGAACCATTTTTCAGGACAATTTAAAAAATATTTTTTTCGGAACATATGGTGGAGGAGTAACGAAATTTAAATTGAATGATATTGATGTCAATAGCGTAAATACTGTTACTCATTTTACAGAAAAACAAGGAATACCTGATAATTTTATAAGAAGTATTATCCAAGATAAATCAGGTAATTATTGGTTTGGGAGTTTGGGATTTAAAGGACTTACTTTTTTTAATGGCACATCCTTTATTTCATTTACTGACAAAGAAGGGCTATCTAATAATGTGGTGTGCAGTATTTTGGAAGATAGATTTGGTAATATATGGAGTGGTAACCGTTTTGGTTTAAGTAAACTTTCAAGTGATAACATTACTTTAATAAACGATAAAATAAATAGTGGAAAAACGATTGAATCAGAAATTTTATTTGAAAGCTTTACTTATTATGATGGATTTTTAGGCGTTGGCTGTAACTCAAATTCAATTTTTATGGCAGAGGATGGAACGTTATGGATTGGTGCTAACGATCGATTGACTGTTTATAATTCTATTGCAAACAATATTAATATAGATACAATTGCACCAAATATTCAGCTCACTAGTATTGAATTGTTTAATGAAAATATTCCGTGGGTAAATTTACTTACTCGAAAAGACACTACGTTCATACTTGGTAACGGTGTTGCAATAAATAATGTAGAGTTTGAACAAGTATCAAATTGGTATGGATTACCTGAGCATTTGAGCTTAGCATACAATAATAATTATCTAACATTTAATTTTATTGGAATCACTACTTTTCGACCAAAAAATGTAAAATATCAATATATTTTAGAAGGAATTGATGAAAACTGGAGCACCATTACCAATAAAACATTTGCAACTTATGGAAATTTACCAAATGGTACATATGTCTTTAAAGTTAAAGCTACGAACAGTGAAGGTTATTGGAGTAAACCTTTTGAATATAAGTTTACCATTCGTCCACCATTTTGGCAAACGTGGTGGTTTAGAGTTTTAGTAGGGTTGTTAATTTTTGGCTCAATTTGGTATTATATAAAAAACCGCGAAAAAAAATTAATTGCTGAAAAAGAAAAATTAGAAAAAACAGTTAGTGAAAGAACCGCAGAGGTTGTTCAAAAAAATATTGTAGTTGAACAACAAAAACATTTAGTTGAACAAAAGCATAAAGAAATAACGGATAGTTTAAATTATGCAGAACGTATACAACGTAGTTTTTTAGCAACTAAAGAAATATTGGATGAAAACTTAAATGACTATTTTGTTTTATTTAAACCAAAAGATGTGGTAAGTGGCGATTTTTATTGGGCATCCATTTTAAATAACGGAAACTTTGTATTAGTAACAGCAGATAGTACTGGACATGGTGTACCGGGCGCTATTATGAGCTTATTAAATATTACTAGTTTAGAAAAAGCAGTGGAGCATATCAATAATCCTTCTGAAATTTTAAATCATACGCGTGCAACTATTATCAATCGTTTAAAAAATGATGGTAGTGCCGATGGAGGCAAAGACGGGATGGATGCTAGTTTATTGGTTTTTGATTTCAAACAAAAACAATTACACATTGCGGCTGCAAATAATCCGGTTTGGATTGTTCGCAAACTGAATGATGAATCCTATGAACTTATAGAAGTAAAACCTGATAAAATGCCAATAGGAAAGCACGATAAAGATTCTATTCCTTTTACTCAACAAACCATTTCTCTAAATAGTGGAGATGTAATTTATACAATTACTGATGGTTATCCTGATCAATTTGGTGGTGAAAAAGGAAAGAAATTTATGATTAAGAACTTCAAAGAATTATTAAAAGCTAATGCTCATTTACCAATGCAAGCACAAAAAGAGTTATTGGATAATACATTTAACAATTGGGTTGGAAATTTAGAACAAGTGGATGATGTAACCATTATTGGAGTGCGAATATAAATTTAGATTAAGTTACTATTGAAAACCAATTATGTCATCTAGTTTTATTACTTATTTCTTTTGAAGTAATTTAATTGAGAGTGTTTATTTGAATGGAGTGAGGCAATGAAGTTTATTTTATTTTAATGAATTTTTGATTCAGTATTTGGTTATCAGTTTCTATTTTAATAAAATATATCCCGCTGACTAATTCCCTAACACTTATTTCGTATGTTTTAGAAGTTAGGTTTTTATCTTCATATATACTTTTTCCTAGAGCATTGATTATCGTAATTGAATAATGTTCGTCAGCCAAGATTGAATTCAGGTTTATTGTAAGATTTTCTTTTGCAGGATTGGGATAAATAAAAATATCAGAACTTGAGAAATAATTATTAATATCTGTACTAACATTGTATATTGTGTTTAGCGCAGTATTAGTAACTATAGGAGGATTAAAATCAAAATAAATATAACCTGTGTTTTTTATTTGAGTGCCAATCGATAAATTTGGCTTAAGATTG
>JBILOV010000247.1:0-3409 GCA_044374335.1 Bacteroidia bacterium
CATATTCTTCACGAACATCTATTAATTGAAAATCTTTTTTCTCATCAATTAATTGTTTTAATTCTTGTACTGATACTTCTTTCATTTTATGTTTTTAAATTATTTTAGTGTTGTTTCTCTTTAATCCTCTTTTATATTCAGGTAATTAAAATACTTTATCTTTTGTTCCTTCTGGCAAATAATTAAAAAAAGTATCGCCGCGTAAACCAATACGCAATGTTTCTAAAGGAATAACATCATCCACACTAATATTACCAACGTTTACATTAGCGCCAAATAAATTAATAAAATAAACTTGTTGAGATTTTTGAGGAGTTTCCCAAATAATATCTTCCACTTTTATTTTATTAGTAATACGTGTAATTAATAGAGAATGAGCACTCCCGTTTTTATGAAAAATGCCAACCGTACCACTTTCACGGGCTTCAGCAATTACTTTAAAAGAACCTGCTTCTAACTCTGCTTTCATCATACTTGTCCATTTTGCAGGATGAATAATGATACCTTCTTCCTTTGAACCAACTTCAGATAAAACCGTAAAATTTTTAGATAATTTACTAATGAAATTACATTTACTATCATGATCCATATTGATGCTTCCATCAGAAACCTCAGCGGTATCTAAGCCATAAGATTCAATAAATTTTTGATAATCATCAAATTTACCTCTGGCTACAAAAGCTTCGAATAAAGTACCGCCCAAGTATGTTTTAATACCAGCTTTTTGATAAATTTTAATTTTTTCCTTAACATTTTTAGACATCACGGAGGTGCCAAAACCTAATTTCACAAAATCAACATAGTCTGAGTAATTATCTACAAAATCTTCGGCATGTTTTAACGATATTCCTTTATCCATTACCATGGTTAAACCGCTTGATCTTGGTCTTTCTGTACGTTCGGGTAAATGTGATAAGTTTACATTATAATTTGGCATAGTTCTATGAGTTATTAGTGTTTAATAATATTAACTGTATTTTTTTAAACCACATAGTTACATAGTTTTTTGCTTATTAAAAGAACTCAAAGATTAGAGCTTCGCTTTTTACATAGAACTCTGTATGTAAAAACGTGTTTTCTATCTTTAAGTTATTCAACAATCGCATTTCTATGTTTCTATCTGTTTAATTTATTTTTAAATTATAAAAGTTTATTTTTAAATGATTGTATTAATTGCATTACCGCAACGTCTTGTTCTAATATTGGCAAATATTCCAATAATTCAGTGTGTTTTTCATAATCCATTTCAAGGGCATTTTCTAAAAACACCATACCCTGTTGTTTTCTTCCCAACTCCATTTGCAATCCACTCATACGATAATATAATTCAGGAGTATCAGGATATTTTTGAATGCCTTCTGCTAATATTTTTTCACAATCTTTATAATACTCTCCATCGTATAACAATTTAGCATAATCTATATACACATCAAACTCATCATAGCCCAATTCAATTACTCTAAGATATGCTGAGGCAGACTCTTCCAAAAAACCTAATTTATGCTGAACTTCGGCAAACACATACCAATACTCAGGCATGTTAGGATTTATTTCAATAGCTTTTTTAATGTAATGTAAGCTTTCTGTAATTCTGTTTTGATAATCCAAAACAATACCAATACCTAACCAAGCATCTGCATGAGCAGCATCTAATTTAATGGCCCTATTATAATTAACTAAAGCATCTTCATATTGATTTAAATTTTCGTAACACTCACCAATATAATAATAGGTACTCGCATCAGGCTCTTCATGCTTAAACGTTTCTCTGTAAACTTCAATCGCATCAATATACCTATCTAATTGAGCTAATGAATTAGCTTTATTAAAGTAAGCTGACGAAAAATTATCTTTAATGGCAATTGCATAATCATAAGCATCTATTGCTTTTTCAAATAAACTTAAACGATTATAACTAATTCCCAGGTTAAACCAAGCAAAATGATTATAAGGTTTTCCTTCAATATAACTTTCGTAAAAAGACACTGCTTCTTCACTCTTTCCGGTCATCTCAAAACATAGAGATAATTCGTTTAAGGCAATATCATTATCAGAATTTACTTTGATAGCTTTCTTTAAATAATACAACGCATCTTCTGCCTTATCATCATTTAAAAATTCAATACCAATTGCAACATACACCTCATCTTTAAATTCAGATAGAGGTAATGCTTTTTTATAATTTTCAATTGCTTGCTCAGTCAACCCAGTTTGACTGTAAATATAACCGCGTGTCATATATAACTCACTGTTACTACTTTCAACCTGCTCCACTTCATTTAATAATAAAAGTGCCTCATGTGTTTTATGCTGAGAAGATAAATATTGAGCTAATTTAATTTTTAAAGATGTTGAATAAGGATAATGATCTAGCGCAAAATCAATGGCTTTTTTTGCCATTTCCAAATTAAACCATTGCATATAATAGTCAATAACATCTTCTAATTCATCTACATCAAAAAACTGATGTGCACCAGAAGAAACCATGTCCTCGAATCGTTTTAAACTCTTTTCGAAATCTTGGTTATTAGGACCGTCTCCTTCAAATTCGCTCATTTATATGCTCTTTCTTTATTAATGGCAAATTTAAGCTTTAAAACCACATTTTATTGGTTAATTTTTAACAATAATAATTGTATTTTGTAGAAAAATAGTTGATTTTAGTCTGAGACCTTATGGTATATTTGTTTGAATATAAATTAAAAATAAAGTGACCTTAATAAAAAGTATTTCAGGAATTAGAGGAACCATTGGTGGTAAGCCAGGTGATGGATTAAGTCCTTTAGATATTGTAAAATTTGCATCCGCTTATGGGAGTTGGATTTTAGCAAAAGACGCCACTAAAAAAGCAACAGTTGTAATTGGCCGCGATGCCCGATTATCGGGATTAATGGTAAATAATATTGTTTGCGGAACATTAGTAGGATTAGGCATTAATGTAATTGATTTAGGTTTAAGTACCACCCCAACTGTTGAAATTGCTGTTACCGAATTAAATGCCGATGGCGGTATTATTTTAACAGCAAGTCACAATCCTAAACAATGGAATGCCTTAAAATTATTGAATAATAAAGGTGAATTTATCAGCGACAGCGAAGGAAAATATATTTTAGAATTAGCTGATAACGAAAACTTCACCTATTGCGATGTAAACCAATTAGGAACTTACCAGCAACGTGATGATTTAATGCAAATTCATATTGATAAAGTATTACAATTACCTTATGTAGATGTTGAGGCAATTACTAAGGCAAACTTTTCGGTAGCTGTTGATGCTGTTAATTCGAGTGGAGGCATTGTTATTCCTATGTTATTAGAAGCTTTAGGAGTAAAAACAATTCACAAAATTCACTGCGAGCCAACAGGTCATTTTGCGCATAACCCAGAACCATTGCCAGAACATTTAAGA
>JBILOV010000249.1:0-3381 GCA_044374335.1 Bacteroidia bacterium
TTTAAATTTGGAATTAATTGGTTGTTTTTTGATTAGTAAGAAATATAACTTACAATAGGATAATGATCCGTTAAGGTTTCCGTTAAGCGATGATAGTTTTTGCTTTTTATAGTTTTACTATGAAGAATATAATCAATTCTGAATTTAGGAAAATTTCCGGCATAGGTTTGTTCAAATCCTGAACCTGATTCAATAAATGCATCTTTTAAATCTCCTCTAATGGTATTGTAAACATAAGAAGCCGGTGTGTCGTTAAAATCACCACAAACAATTACGTTATATTTACAATTTGAAATATGAGCAGCTATTACATCTGCTTGAGTGGCTCTTTTTACAAAAGCAATTTTTAAACGCCGTAAAATAGTTTTACTTTTTTCTAACTCATCTTTTGTATCAGTTGTGTCGTTTTTAATTTGATCAAGAAATTTATAATCAGCTTTGTTAAATCTAATGGATTGTAAGTGCATATTATAAATACGAAACGTATCTTTTTTTATTAGAACATCCGTATAGATGCACAGATTATTAGCACTGGTATTAAACTCAATTTTTCCTTTTTTAATAATGGGATATTTTGTAAAGGTTGCAATTCCCCAATGGTCATTAGTTCTTAATGTTGTTGTAAATTCAACATGATGATTTTTTGCATTTAATAAACCTATTACAGTATCAATATTATTAAAATCGCCTTTTTCTTCGGAAGTATAAAATTCCTGCAAACACAGTATATCAGGGTTTTCTTCGGCTAATGAGGTTAAAATTAAGTTTCTACTTTCTTTATTTTTTCTCCAATTATATAAATCAAACAACATAGAATTATAACTCATTATTTTTACATCTTTGTTTGAAATGGTATCAGTAGTTACATCAAATTGAATAAAACCAAGACACGTTTTAGCACTTAATAATATAGCAATAAATGAAAATGATGCTTGAATTCTAAATTGAGCAAACCAATAAATGACAAATACAACATTTATAAATAAAATAATTGGAAAGGCTAATCCAAAGAATGCCAAAACCCAAAAATGATTTGGAGAAATGTATTTAGAAGCCATTGAACAAAAAAGACTTACAATAAATACATAATTTATCCATAATAAAATTCTATTTATTTTAGATAACTTTTTTGCATTTCTCTTAGTGATAATTGCTCTAAGTTCAGAGATTGATATGTTTGATAGGAAGCTGATATGTTTATTGTATTAATCCATCTTTCATAACTAATTTTCTATCTGCCATATTTGCTAAAGTTTCGTTATGGGTAACAACAACAATAGTTTGTTTTAATTCATCTCTTAATTTAAAAAATAATTGATGTAAATTTTGTGCATTCTCGCTATCTAAATTCCCACTTGGTTCATCTGCAAAAATAACTTTTGGGTTGTTAATTAATGCTCTTGCTACAGCAACGCGTTGTTGTTCGCCACCAGATAATTCTGATGGTTTGTGATTAGCGCGAGTTTTCACTCCTAATAAATCCAACAACTTATTGGCTTTTAATTCCGCTTCTTTTTTTGCTACTTTATTTATAAACGCAGGAATGCAAACGTTTTCAATGGCTGTAAATTCAGGTAATAAATGATGAAATTGAAATACAAATCCAATATGTTGATTTCGAAACGCTGCTAATTTTTTGTCGTTTAATGAAGTGATATTGATGTCATTAAATAAAATTTCTCCTGAGCTAGGTCTGTCTAACGTTCCTAAAATGGTTAGCAAGGTTGTTTTTCCGGCACCTGATGAACCAACAATTGAAACAACTTCAGCTTCAGAAATGTGAAGGTCAACGCCTTTTAAAACGTCTAAAGTGCCATATTTTTTTTTTATGTTTTTACCAACGATCATATTTTTGGATTAGCTATTATTTATAATAATTACGAATTCCTTACGAATATACGAATCTGTGTTTGCTATACTGAGCGGTTCGATTCGTAAATTCGTACTTTTTATTCGTAATCATCTTTTCGTTATCATCTTTTTTATTCTTTATTTCCCTAAAACTTTTAACTCTGTTCTTCTATTTTTTGCCTTATTTTCAGGCGTGTCATTTGGTGCTTTGGGTTTTGTATCCCCATAACCTTTAAATGCTATGCGCGTTGCAACAATCCCTCCCTTTGATGTTACATAATCAAAAACGGCTTTTGCTCTGTTTGTTGATAAGGTTTTGTTAAACACTTTATCTCCGCTATTATCTGTATGTCCACCAAATTCTATTTTAAGATTTGGGTTTAGTTTCAAAAAGGCAATTACTTTTTCTAACTCAGCTTTTGATTCTGGTTTTAAATCCCATTTATTAACATCAAAAAAAACATTTTTTAATTCAATAGTAAATCCTGTGTCTATGGGTTGTAAAGGAATTTCTAATTTGTAAGGTTTAGAGTAATCTGCAACTTTATCTTTTAAAGAAAAATTATCGCTATAAAATAAAAATCCGGGTTTGCTTACATTAACTAAATAATTATGGTTAGAAGTTAATGTCACTAAAAATTCACCTGCGCTATTACTATAAGCGCTTGTAACTGATTGTTGCGTTTCTAAATCTACTAGGTCAATAATTGCCTCAAGATTATCTTTTGTTTTAGCATTAAACGTATGTCCTTTGACATAGGTTATTTTTTCAGGACGATAGGCATCTGGTAATTCAAATTGGTAAATATCTAAACCACCAAAACCACCTTCGCGTTCACTTGCAAGGTAGGCATATTTTCCATTGGCATCTACTAAAAAGCTATTATCATCAGCAAATCTATTAATGGGATAACCTAAATTTATGGCCTTCCCCCAACTTCCGTCTGCTTGTTTTTTACTCATAAAAATATCTAAACCGCCCATACCTGGATGACCTTCGCTACTAAAATACAATGTTTGATTATCAGGATGAATAAAAACACTTTCTTCACCTTGTGGCGTATTTATATTATCTGAAAGCTTAACTGGTTCAGTAAATTTGCCATCATCACCTATTGTTGATGAATAAATATCAGGGTTTTTAATGCCATCTCTTGCTACAATTCCTCTAACAAAATATAACGTTTTGCCATCGCTACTAAAACTTGGCTGCGTTTCCCAATTTTTTGTATTGATGGTTGAACCTGCATTTCTTGGCTTTGTCCATTTACCATTTATTTTTTGAGCATAAAAAATATCGCAACTGCCATAACCTTTTCTGTCTGAAGAGCCATAATCTCCGGTCATTTCCATGCAAGATGCAAAAAACATAATTTCGCCATCCGCACTTAATGAGGGTGCGCCTTCATTTCCTAAGGTATTTACCGAAGTTATTGGATTAGCCGTTTGCCAAACGTTATTTACTTTTTTACTGACATAAAAATCTTCTTGTCTTGGAGCATCAACTCCTTCGCCTTCTCTAATATTTCT
>JBILOV010000250.1:0-3373 GCA_044374335.1 Bacteroidia bacterium
AAAGGTATTACTCTCGATGACTTGTCCTCCTTCTTTAACAGGAACATCTAGCACCATACCAGTTATTGTGGCTTTTACAAATGTATTACTAGTTGATCCAGCTGTTTTAGAAGCACCTTCCTTTAAAATTTGTAATTGATTTTGAGAAGCATCTAATTCGACTTTTGCAGAATTTATACGTAATTCAACTGCTTGTAAATCGGCTTTAGATATGACGTTTTGATCGAATAAAACTTTATTTCTATCATAATCCATTTTAGCGTTATCATAATTCAGTTGCGCTGCATTAATTCTGTTTTCAGCATTTGCTAAGTTCAACATATTAGGAACTATTTTTATTTTAGCGATTACATCGCCTTGCTTTACTTGCTGACCGGCCACAATATATAATTTTTCAATAATGCCGCTAACCTGCGATTTCATGTTTACTTCTTTGCGTGGCGTAACCGAGCCTGTAGCAACAGTCTTTTTGACAATAGACGTATCAAAAGGCATAATTGTTTTAAATACCTCAGGTGGTTTCTGAGATTTATTATATAAGAAATAAAATGTCCAAAAGATTAAGCCTATAAAGGCAATTAGTAATGTGATTTTAATTATTTTTTTTGTCATAGTGTTATTTTTTAATTGGCTCATTTTGAAATTATCGAATTGGTTATTCTGTTCTCAATGCTTCTACCGGTTTAATTGAAATTGCTTTACTTGCAGGAATTAATCCTGCTAACGCACCGCTAAAAATTAATACAGTTAATGCTTTTATTGCTACCATTAAATCTACAGTTGGATTTGTAAACATTTCCCCTGATTTTCCAATTGCTACATTTAATCCTTCTAACAATCCTATACCTATAACTAAACCAAAGTAACCAGAAATAGATGTTAAAAAAACAGCTTCTAAAACTATTTGACCAATAATTTGTGAAGGAACAGCACCCAAAGCGCGCTTAACGCCAATTTCTTTAGTTCGCTCTTTTACTACAATGAGCATAATATTACTAATTCCAATTACACCAGCAAGTAATGTTCCTATTCCAACAATCCAAACCAATATTTCAATTCCAGTAAATAATCCACTTAATTTATTATACTCAACTGCCATATTCCAATGTCCAATGGCTTTCGTATCATCTGGGGCAATTTTATGTCGCTCCTTCAAAAGTAACATTACTTTCTTTTCAGACTCTTCCGCAGGAATACCATCTTTCGATTTGATAGCAAACCACCCAACAACATCACCATAGTTAAATGCATTTTGAAATGTAGTAAAAGGAATGTAAATCTGTTGTGCTTGTTCTCTTCCTTCATTTCCACCGGCAGTAATATAGGTTAAGCCAACTACTTTAAAATATACTCCTTTTATACGAATATATTTACCAATAACATTTTCGTTTTTTTTAAATAATAACTCTACCACACGAGGACCAATTACACAAATTTTTCTTTTTTCTTTTAAGTCCAATTCATTAATAAATCTACCATTGCTTATTAAAATTTGAGTAATTTGTCCTAAATTAGGCTGACAAGCTTTAATTTGACAAGCTGCAGCTTTCAATCCATAAAACACATTGCTCGCTTCATCATGTCCGCCTAATTGATTTAGAGGAGAAACAACATCCAACTCCGGTAATTGCTTTAAGGCTTCTGCATCACTTGTTGTATAATTAAAACTACGATTAGGTTTCATTCCTTTATAGGCTTTAGTAGTTTGTTGTGCCCAAACATAAAAACTATTTGTAGCTGTACCCGAAAATTCTTTTAAAATACCATTACGCAAACCGTTACCCGAACCTAACATGATTACCAACATAAATATCCCCCAAAATACACCAAGCATGGTGAGAAAGGTTCGTAATTTGTTTTTACGAATGGTTGCAAAAATTTCTTGCCAGTTATCTCTTTCAAATATCAAATTAACTTTCTCTTAATGCGGTTATCGGTTCTACTTTTGAGGCTTTTAGAGCTGGGAAAAAGCCAGCCAAAGCGCCTGCTATTACAATTAATATAACAGATGTGAGTGCAATACTTAAATCCACATCAGGATTTTTAAAAAAATCTCCTTCTAATTTAAAATATTTTATAGTTTCAACAACGCCTATTCCTAACAATAAACCTATATAGCCTGCTATAAAAGTGATAAATACAGATTCTTGAATAATTAATGAAACGATAGACCAAGGAGATGCACCCAAAGCTTTGCGAATACCAATTTCTTTAGTTCGCTCTTTTACAACAATCATCATAATATTACTTACTCCTACAACACCCGCTATTAAAGTAAATACGCCAATTATAAATACAAATATTTTAATTCCATCTAATAAGCCCATAATACGTTTGTATTCTACATTATTATTAAATACACCAACTGCATTCATATCTTGTGGATTAAAATGGTATTTTTTAGCAAGAGAATTTCTAATCTGTACAACCATCTGTTCGCTATAAACAGTGCTAACGGTTCCTGTACTTGCCCAAATTACATTTACATTATCTTTCCCATTATAAATACGTTGAGCTGTTAATAGAGGTATATAAATTCTATCATTGTCACCCTTTCCAGGGTCATTAAAAACACCTACTACTTTATATTTTGTTCCCGATACATCAATAAATTTATCAATAGGATCTTCTGTTTTAAATAATACCTCTTGAACCGGAACACCAATCACACAAACTTTTCTATATTCATTAAAATCAATTTCATTAATAAAACGTCCTTTTATAATTTTAGCTTTTTCTAATAAACAATGGTCGGGTGCACAAGAACGAACTGTAAATCCTGCATGTTCATTTTTATAAGACAAAATTTTTCCGGCTCTCCCATCATAAACTGCTGATGCATGATCAACACCTTCAACATTATTTTTGATATAATAAAAATCAGAATTAGTTAATTGAATATTTTTTCCAGGTTTATAACCTTCAAAAGCTAAACTGGTTTGTCCTCCATCAATCCAAATGCTATTAGCGGCATCATTTCCAAATTGTGATTGCGCTCCGTTTCTTAAACCTTGGCCAGCAGCTAATAAAATGATAAGAATAAAAATTCCCCATGCTACACTAAACGCCGTTAAAAAAGTACGGAGTTTGTTTTTTTTGATGGTTCCTAATATTTCTTGCCACTTATCTAAGTCAAACATTTTTATGTAAGATTTCAGAAGTATGATTTAAGATTTATGAATTTGCACTTCTTAAATCACCCCTCTTAAATTATCAATCCGTCTTTTAATCTAATCGTTCTATCTGTTAAGGCTGCAATATCATTTTCGTGAGTTACTAATACAATGGTTTTTCCTTGGTTGTTAATTTCTTTAAAAATATCCATCACTTCAATGGAAGTTTGAGAATCTAATGCACCTGTTGGCTCATCCGC
>JBILOV010000040.1:0-12721 GCA_044374335.1 Bacteroidia bacterium
ACGATAATTAGTTGTTGTGTTATTAACAGAAAAATAATTGATAATTTCATAAATACTATCACCAAAACTATACATACGAACTTCTGAAGGACTAAAAAAATTATTACTGCTTCCAATATGCACGCCGGTCGATGGAATTGCAGGTGCGTTATTCATATCTACTTTATATCTAATTAAATTATAACCCGCAGGCGCATTACCACTAAATAAAATTGCTCCTACAAAGGATGTATCATTTCTTAGTGAGTCAACATACATCCATCTGTTATCATTAAAATTATATCCCACACGAGATTCATCAGGAACAAACTCTACCTCATAACTTAAATCTCCATTTACAATTTTGTATTCATACTTTCTAAATGCAGGAATATCAACTATAATACTATAAATATCAGTCAAACCTTCTTGGGTCATAGATGCTGTTGCCGGGTCTAAATCAGCTCCTAATCCAGCTAATGCCTGAAAATCTCCAATAATATGAATCCCTGTCGGATTAATAATTTGCCCAGTCATATCAACCGCAAATTTTACTTTTTTAGCAAATAAAGTTCCTGTTGCTAAAATAAAAATTAATGACAATAAATGTTTTTTCATGAGGTTGATTAAATTTTATTTTGTGAGAACTATTTTTTTGTAGATAGGTTTTTTATTTTCAATAGTTATAGCCATTGTATAAATACCATTTGCAAGTTGAGTTAAATCAATACGAGAATTATTTTCAGCTTCAAATACTTCTTTACCAAAGGTATCAAATACAACAACATTTAATTTATTTGGGTTTTGATAATTTAAATCGATATCAATAATACCGGCTGACGGGTTAGGATAAATCGAAATGTTTTTACCTTCTAATTCTTCAAGTTCAGTGCTTATAGAAAAAGCATAACCTTTAGAATAGACATTAACACAACCATTAACATCGGTTGTTCTAACCACATAAATACCACTTTGTGTTGGCGTATAATTTTGAGAAGTTGCTCCACTAATTAATGCACCATTATAATACCATTGATAGGTTGTAGCAGTTGCTGTTGTTAAATCATTACCACTGGTTGTAATAGTTGGTTGAGCAGGTGCAGGGTTATTTACATAACAAGGTGAGTAACGATGTGCTTGTGAAGATTTTGCACCCGTTGATATTGTATAAATAGGAACGCCTGCTGGATTTAATTCATAAATTTTTCCAGAAATAGATAAACAAACCAATGTATTACCATTAGGAAATTGTTCTGAACTTCCTTCATTACTAGTATATCCAAATCCAGATGTACGTTGATCGTATATTGTTGGAGCGTATGCTGATCCTGGTGTGATGGTATAATTATATCCGCTTACCGGAGGAATTACCTGATCAACACATGATGCATTTAATGAAATACCTTGATTATTAAAACCTACAAGTCTTCCAGCATTAGGGTGACCTTCAGGTATCCAATGAACATCATGAGTAACATTTAAGTATTTTGTTCCTGTTGCTTGATAAGCGGCTGGGTTTCCCCAACGGTATAAAAAGTCACCACCCTTTCCAGAATTTCCTCCGCTATGCGAAGCTGCCTGCGCCGTTGTTGTACTATGATCAATAATATACCATTCATTCATATTGTGAGAACTTAAGGCAATTTGATCTAAGATAGGATTATAATCAAGACCATTGCAATGCATCCAATCTTTGGTTGAACTATAATTAATATTCAACAACTCAGGATGATTTACAATAGATGTTTGATAATTACTTTTTGCACTGTTTACATTTTGTACTAAATGATCCCAAACATGCCATTCCCAAACAATATTACCAGTAGTTGCTCCTGTGGGTTGAACTTCAATTATTTTTTCTGGCCATATACCTGAAGTTAAAGCTGTGTTAGTTCCGCCCGCTGCAGCTAAATCGGTTTGCGTTTTTAATTCATATGCAATCAATAATACATTTCCGTTTGGCAATACACAATGATCGTGATGAGTATAGTAAGTTGTAGAGGAATGAGTATAGTCCCAAGTAATATTGCCATTATAATCAACTTTTTGAAGTCTTCCGCTAGCTCCACCTCCATTAAAAACATTATTGGTTACTTTAACACTTCTAACCAAAGTGCCGCCAGGCTCTAAGTAAGATGAATAGCCTGTGCCTCCTGTTAATCCAGACCAAGTCTTAATATTGATATTAGCCGTATCAACCAAAAATGCAGATGTGGCAGCACCGTTACTATATAAAGTATAGCCGGGCCATTGTTGTGCATTACTATTAATGGCAGTTAAAAACAGAACAACAATCGTTGTAGTTTTAAATAATATTTTTCTCATTTTAATATATTTAGTAATTGTAACCTAAAAGTAAATAAACTGTTAGGGAGAAACAATTTTTTGAGATAAGGATAGATAATTCATCGGTTAAAAATTGAAATGCTTATGAACTTCAGTTTCATAGCTATTTCCAATAGGAATTTTTTTGTCGCCAATTTGCAACGTTTTATTACGTATACTTTCCACTTTTTTGATTGGAACAATAAACGAACGATGCACTCTTACGAAACTATCTACCGGTAGCTTTTCTACCATAGCTTTCATCGTTATTCTAGCAACTACAGTTTTTTGGTTGTGTAAATATATTTTTAAATAATCATCTAAAGCTTCTATACAAATAATATCATTTAAAGTTATTTTTTGTAAACTATAATCTGCTCTTACAAATATATGTTCAATTATTTTTTGATTATTATATTGCGAAAAATAATCTTTCGCTTTTTCAGCCGCTTGCTTAAATCGTTCAAACGTAAAAGGCTTTAATAAATAATCTAAAGCATTTAAGTTAAACCCTTCAACAGCGTATTGTGCATGCGCTGTGCAAAAAATAACTAAGGTGTTTTGGTTTATGTATTTATATAAATCAATACCAGTCAATGAGGGCATATGAATGTCTAAAAACAATAAATCAACTGGATACTTATTAATGTGTTTTAATGCTTCGTTTGGTTTTGTAAAGGTTTTTTGTAGATCGATATAATCTAATTGAGCACAAAAAGCTTCAATGACATTGAGTGCTAGAGGCTCATCATCTATGGCTAATGCTTTAATCATGTATATTTATAATTAAAGATACAATAAAAGAATTATCAACCTCGGCAATGTTTAATAGATGATTTTGAGGATACAACAGATTCAAACGTTGCTTTGTATTTTCGATTCCTAAACCACTTTTATTTAACGTTTGGTTGTTAGTTGACACACAATTATTTTTTACGCTTAATTTTAAAGTAGTTTCCGAAACTATTATGGCAATATCAATCTCAGAGTTTTCTTCAGAATTAACTCCATGCTTAAATGCATTTTCAATAAATGGTATTAAAATTAAAGGTGCAATTTTTTTATCAAGAACTATTCCTTCATGTGCGTAATTCAATTTTACATTTGAGGTTAATCGCATGCGCTGCAAGTCAATATAATTTGTAATATAATTCAATTCATTTTTCAATGATACAAAATTAGAATTACTATCGTTTAATACATAACGCATCATTTCTGATAATTTTACTACAGCATCGGCAGTTTTATCGCTTTTTAAAATAGCAAGAGAGTAGATGCTATTTAAAGTGTTAAATAAAAAATGAGGATTGATTTGAGCTTTTAGGTAGGATAATTCGGCATTTGTTTTTTCTATTTCAGTTTGTTTTAATCGTTCTCTTATTTTTAAAAGAAGTGAGAATGCAAAAACTCCAATAAATCTGAATAGATTATAGTTAACTAATAAGCTATAAGGCATTTTGCCGGGGGGTCTGTGAGGAAGGTTATTTTGAAATAAAGTATCAATCCTTTTTTCTTCTATAAAAATGTCTGGTAAAAACAAAAAAACAATAAAAGAAATAATAATCAAAATAGTGAAAAAAGTGTATTTTTCTGTGATATAAAATTTTGGAATAAAGTAATAGTAATTAGCATAAAAAAAAGCGAGCAACAAGGTAGTTGATATCATTGGCCTATGTATCGATTGACTCGTCAATAAATTAATTATAGTATAATGATGGTTTAATTCTGGAGAAAATAAAATAGGTAAGCTTAAAAAAATCAAGCCGCCTAATATATGAATAAAGATATTTTGTTTTTTTTGTAACATAGAACCAAATTACACAAGCATTTATGCTTGTAATAATAACTTAGGTAAACATTCAATTTTTGTAGGCAAACTATTTTTTATTTAAAGCAATTTCAATGGAGTTGGTTAGTTCTACAAATTCAGCGACAGAAAGTTGCTCTGCTCTTTTATCTAAATAAATTGATTCTACTTCACTATTTCCACTTAATACCTTTACCGAATTACGCACCGTTTTTCGACGTTGATTAAATGAGGCTTTAACAACTTTAAAAAATAAATCTTCGTTACAATTTAGTTTGTCAGTTGTGTTGCGCGTTAATCTAATGACTGCAGATTTAACTTTTGGTGGTGGATTAAACACGTGCTCACTTACGGTAAATAAATATTCAATTTTATAAAATGCTTGTAGCAATACACTTAAAATACCATAAGTTTTACTGCCAGGTTTTTCGGCAATACGCTGAGCTACTTCTTTTTGAAACATCCCAACTAATGATGATACACTTTCACGATGTTCCAATACCTTAAACATAATTTGTGTTGAAATATTATATGGAAAATTACCAATCACCTTAAAATTACCTTTACTTGCAAAAGGTGTTAAATCTGCTTCTAAAAAATCTTGAAACTGAATTTTATCTTTATACTGAGGGTATTTTTCTTTTAAAAATTCAATAGACTCAATATCGATATCAAAAGCAATAAAATTATCTTTATCAATCATGTACTGAGTTAGTACTCCTGTTCCGGGTCCAATTTCAATAGTAATCAACTCATCTTGAGGTAAGGCATTAACTATTTTTTGAGCGATATTTAAATCAATTAAAAAATGTTGACCTAAATGTTTTTTTGCTTTTACGGGTGATGCCAAAATAAAAATAATGAGTTATAAATGTTGAGTAATAATTTAGTTTATTAAAAAGTTAAACAATTTCCAATAACGTTCTAAAGGCTGCGTATTTTCCTTCGTAACGTTTGGTATGTTCGGCTTGTAAACGAGGGGCATGATTTTTTTGATAAGCTTCAATTTCCTCCATGTTATTAAAAGTATACTGTACAGAATAAGTGGCGCCTTCGTCATCCACATTTAAAACACGGCAAATTTTATTTTCTATAAAATGTCCAGTATTTAAAACATCCGGTATATGTGTGGTTTTCATCCAGCTTAACCATTCTTCGGCTACCGATTTTTCAATGCTTACTGTTACGTTGTATATGTACATAATTTTTATTTTTTAGTCTTTTCTGAGATTGTTTGAGGGAATTATGAGATGCTTAATCAAGTTCAGCATAACGGTTAATTAATTCACTATATCTCCTCTTAAATCTCTATATCTTTTTCTGGCTTCTACTACATAAATACTTCCGGGGTATTTAACCAACATATCCTGATATAATTGTTTTGCTTTTTCCTTATCGTTCAAATAACGTTCGTATAATTCTGCTTCTTTAAATAAGGCATCATCACCATACAACTCTGTTGGATAAAATTCTAAAATATTTTCATACATTTTTGCTGCTTCAGTATAACGGTTTGTACGTTTAAAAATATCTGCTTTTTTATAATAAATATCATCTCCTAGTGTGTGTTCCGTAAAAACCAGATTAATACTATCTAATCTGGTAAGGGCTTTATCGTACTGATGTTGCAGTATTAATAGTTCGGCAGATGAAAACATACTTAATGGTGCTGCATTTGTATCTACACCAATAGCATCCGTTATTATTAATGATAAATCCAAAGCATCATTAGCAATTGTTTTAGTTGTAGCTCCTTTTAAAATATCACATTGCGCTTTTGCCCATTTAAAATCAGAAGCATAATAACTTAATTTAGAATTTCTGAATTTTGCATCTTGCCCAACAACTTCATATTTAAAATCTTTTTCAACCTGTGAATATATTAATGAAGCGTCCCAAATATTACCAACTAATAAATTCATATCACCTAAATCTAATTTAATGTCTGCCAACTCGTTTTTGTTAAAGCTATATTGTGAAGTGACTTCTTCTAAAAATTGAATTGCCTCTTGTGGTTGGTTTAGATAATATGCTTTGAGTAATGCTGATTTTTTTATTAGTGGCAAAGTTAAATTACTAGTACCGTATTCTTTTATAGCCGCTTTAATACTCGTATTTAGCAATACTACATCCGCATTGTTTGGATTAGGTTGATTGGTTAACTGTAAATAATTGGCATTTAATTTTTCAATATTAGCTACATCATAATACGGATTATCTTTCCCTTTGCTTATAACATATTGATAGCATTTTTCAGCCACAGCATAATTTTCATTACTAACACACAATTTTGCTAAATCCATTAAACGCGTTCCATCACTTTTTTGCCGTTTATCTAATGCTCTACTTTGAATAAATGAACTTTCAAATTCTTTTTGCTGATTAAGTATAAAAATTAAAAATTCAGAAAAAATTGTTTTGTCAGATTTTTGCTGGATGCGTTTTTGTAATTCTTGTTTTAAAATAGGATTATTAAACCCTCCGTTTTTATCATCATATCCTAATGATTGCTGAAGATTTGCTTGTGCTGTATATAATTCACTTTCTCTAAATTCAATCGCATCTAAATACTCGTTTACCATTGATTTTAGATCGCCTTTCTTTTTATACAAGTCAGCTATTTCGTAATAATATGGGTAACTTTCTGGGGTTTGCTTTCTCCCTTTTTTATAAACTTCAATAGCGTAATCAAATAATTCTTCATCTTCAAAAGCATGGGCGAGTGTAAATAGTGTATTTTGTTCAGGTATAACCTCTTTAACAGCTTTGCTATATTGCTCTTTTTCCTTTTCAGGATTTTCCATCAACCTATAAACCTTTCCTAGCTTTACATACAGATGAGTGTTTGCTTCGCTGCGCTTAATTTGTTTTTTTGTAATTTTTTCAGCGGTTTTATAATCCTTAATTTCCAATAAGCATTTAAAATAGTATGTGTAATAAGCATCAGGAAGTTTATCAAATAACTTTTCAAAATAAACAATGGCTTTGTCAAATTGCTTTTGGTCGTAATATTGCATAGCCAATTTATCATCAAAACTATTTTGAGCCCTAACTATTGAAAAGGTTGACATTAATAAAATAATTATGAGTAATGTTCGCAACAAATTAATTGTTTTTAGGTTTTATGAGTTCAGGTAAAATCCCATTATTTAGTTGTTTTACTAATTCTTCGCATACTGGTAATGATTGATTAAATAGCGCTATATGTTTTCTTATAATTTCCGTATTTATTTTTAATTCCTCGATTATTTTTTCAGCGTCTTTCTTCTCTGTATTAATAAACTCTATTGCTTCATCAGTATCTATGCTGCCATTCTTTAAATCGTAAGACAAAGTATTCAACTGTTTAATTGACAATTGAGCCTCACTTAACCACGAAGATCGCAAAGAAACGTAATCGGTAATTCCTTTTTCAATTGAATTAAAATTTTGTAGATTCTCAGCAACTGTTTTTGTTACAGTATCTTTTAGGTGTGAATTAATAAATTGAGCATAAGTTTGCTGTTTAGCATATATGTTGATACAAGTTGAACTATCAACTGTTTTAAAATTATGCACGGCTTGTTGCATTACAACTTTTAAACTATCAAGTTCTTTTATATATTTATCGTAAGTATGCGTGTTTTTACAAGATAAAAAATTAATTATCAAACTAAAACAAATTACTATTAAAAATAGAGGCCTCATTAATACATCATAAAAAATCAAATTTAAGTTTAATTGAGCAAAAACAAAAGAAAGCAAATCATATAAAATCTTAAAAAGCGTTTTATTTGTGGTCAAAAGTTTAAGTATTTTTCGAAAAAAATATTGCCATTCATTCAATCCCTCTATCCCAGCGAAATGCCGTTAAAACAAAAAACTAATAAAATCATAGTAATATCAATTATATTTACATTATGGTATTTACCTTACTAAAAGAAAGCATCCTATTTGCCTGGGGTGCCTTAATAGCTAATAAACTAAGAACTTTTTTAAGTTTGTTAGGCATTACCATTGGTATATTTGCCATAATTACTGTTTTTACTATTGTTGATAGTTTGGAGCGTAACATAAGAGGAAGTGTTCAAAGCTTGGGAGATAATGTAGTTTTTGTTATGAAGTGGCCCTGGACATTTGGTCCCAATTATCCCTGGTGGAAATACATGAACCGCCCGGTTCCTTTATATTGCGAATTAGCCGAAGTGCAGCGTAAATCAAAAAGTATTGAGGCAGTTGGTTTTAGAATTGGCTCAAACAAAGTTTTAAAACATAATAACAACACGATTGAAAATGCTCTTGTTTCGGGGTGGTCATTCGGATACGGGCAGGTAAAATCCTTCGAAATAATTGACGGACGCTATTTTAGAGAAGATGAAGCCGAGGGTGGTTATAATGTTGTTTTACTTGGCAATACATTAGCCGAAGGACTTTTTCCAAATAATGAATATCCTATTGGAAAAACTATTAAAGTAGCAGGTAGATCCTGTAAAGTTATTGGCTTGTTTAAAAAGGAAGGCGAAAGTATGTTAGGAAATAGTATGGATAATCAAGCCATTGTTCCTTATAATTTTGCAAGATTATTAATGGATGTCAAGTCCGAAAACAGCGACCCATTTATTGCTGCTAAAGCAAAGCCTGGGGTTACTAACGCTCAGCTAAAGGATGAACTTACCGGCATTATGCGAGATATTAGAGGATTAAAACCCTTAGCAGATGATGATTTTGCTCTTAACGAAACAAATTTATTAAGCAAAAACTTTGATGGTTTATTTGATATTGTAGGAATTGCCGGCGCAATTATTGGAGGTTTTTCAATTTTAGTTGGAGGTTTTGGCATTGCTAATATTATGTTTGTGTCTGTGAGAGAGCGAACCAATTTAATTGGGATTCAAAAATCTTTGGGCGCTAAAAATTATTTTATTTTAGCCCAATTTTTATTTGAAGCTGTTTTTTTATCTTTAATAGGAGGGATTATTGGACTCTTGCTCATTTACTTGCTCACCTTTGCAGCAGCTGGAGTAATTGATATGGAAATAACATTAACTCGCTCTAACATTATTTTAGGTTTAACCATATCTGTATTGATTGGTATTATTAGCGGCTTTATTCCTGCATATGGCGCCTCTCAATTAGACCCAGTAGAAGCAATTAGAACTAATTAATATGGCATCCATAGCACGTCCAAAAATAATTAGTGTCACTACAATAACGGCTATTGTTTTAGTTTTATTGGCTTTTCCTATGTTATTTACACCCTCAATTAAAAGGATGGGCGATTTTATACCTATGATTTTAGGCATCATTATTACCCTTCAGTTTGTATCCTTAATTGGTATTTGGCATATGAAACAATGGGGAGTTAGATTATTCATTATTATGTTTTGTATAAGAGTAATTACCTTTATGTTTTTAGACATGTTTGGCTTCCGTTTTTACTTTAATATTTTCTACTCTCTCATTTTTATTATTTTCTTTTTAATTCATTATCGAAAGATGAATTCGAATTTGTAATAAAGCCACAACTTTAATTTTAGAGATTCATCGTATTAAATGGTTAATTTGTCTTAAGTAGGACAATTACTTCAAAATAATTTTTCTTTATTTTAAAAATTAAGTATATCTTTAGTTGTAATTAATGTAAATCGTTTACTCACTCAAGAATACATTTTAATCAGTAACTCCATGATTGTAGAAGTTGAAAATCATAATTTAATAGATCCATTAAAAGCTTTTTTTGGCTTTGGAGGATTTAAAGGAACACAAGAAGCTATAATTAATAACATCCTAAATAAGCAGGATACGTTTGTTATTATGCCCACAGGAGGCGGTAAATCACTTTGTTATCAATTACCAGCCATTATGAGCGAGGGAACAGCCATTATTGTTTCTCCGTTAATTGCCTTAATGAAAAATCAAGTAGATGCTATTCGTGGTTTTAGTAATGAAACAGGCATTGCTCATTTTTTGAACTCATCCTTAAATAAATCTGAAATTGCCATTGTAAAACAGGATGTTTTATCTGGTAAAACAAAATTATTATACGTTGCACCCGAAACGCTTAACAAGGAAGATAATGTTGCCTTTTTCTCTGAATTTAAAATATCCTTTTTTGCAATTGATGAAGCGCATTGCATTTCGGAATGGGGACATGATTTTCGTCCAGAATACCGTCGTTTACGACCAATCATCGACAAATTAGGTTCAGTGCCTGTAATGGCTTTAACCGCTACAGCTACCCCAAAAGTGCAGCATGATATTCAAAAGAATTTAGGCATGTTGGAGGCTAAATTGTTTAAGTCATCGTTTAATCGCGATAATTTATATTACGAAGTACGCGCCAAAAAGGATGTGATTAAGGAAATAATCAAGTACGCTAAGCAAAATGTTGGTAAATCGGGTATTATTTATTGTTTAAGTCGCAAAAAGGTTGAAGAAGTGGCTGAAGCTTTAAAAGTAAATGGTATAAAAGCTGCTCCATATCACGCAGGTTTGGACGCAAAAGAACGTGCCAAAACGCAAGATGGCTTTTTAATGGAAGATATTGATGTAATTGTTGCTACTATTGCGTTTGGAATGGGAATAGACAAGCCAGATGTTCGCTTCGTAATTCATCATGATATTCCAAAATCGTTAGAAGGTTATTATCAGGAAACTGGTCGTGCCGGAAGAGATGGTGGAGAAGGAAACTGCGTGACGTTTTATAGTTATGACGATATCATGAAGTTGGAAAAATTCATGAAAGACAAACCAGTTAACGAGCAGGAAATCGGTAAACAAATGTTATCCGAAACAGCTTCATTTGCCGAAACATCTTCTTGCCGTCGTAAATTTATTCTACATTATTTTGGCGAAGAATTTAATGACGAAAAATGTAACGAGATGTGCGACAATTGCCGCCATCCAAAACAAAAATTTGAAGCTCAGGATGATTTAACACTTGCCATCAAAGCAGTAAAAGAAAGTAAGGAAAAACATAAAGTAAAAGATATTATTAATTTATTGATAGGTAACTTAACCGCTACAGGTAAATCTTACAAGCATAATGAGTTAAAAACTTGGGGTGAAGGCGTTGAGCATGACAAGGATGATAAATTTTGGAATGCTGTCATGCGTCAAGCTATTGTTAACGGTTTTTTTGCCAAGGATATTGAAAATTACGGTTTAGTAAAAATTACCGAAAAAGGAAAAGCCTTTTTAAAAAATCCATTCAGCATTCAGTTTACAAAAGATAACGATTTTAGTAATGCAGAGAGCGATAACGATGATGATATTTCAGGCGGAAAAGGTGCAAATAGTACAGATGAAGTATTATATGCCATGCTTAAAGACTTAACTAAAAAAATTGCCAAACAAAATAATTTACCTCCTTATGTTATTTTTCAAGAGGTATCTTTAGAAGAAATGTCTATCAACTATCCAATTACGATGGAAGAGATGACAAAAATAACCGGTGTTGGCGCAGGTAAAGCAGCTAAATATGGCAAACCTTATTTAGAGTTAATCAAAAAACATGTTGACGAGAACGAGATTGAGCGCCCAAGCGATATGGTTATTAAATCCGTTGTTAATAAATCCGGATTAAAAGTATTTATTATTCAAAACATTGATAGAAAGGTGAGCCTTGAAGACATGGCCAAAAACAAAAACCTTAAAATGAATGATTTGTTAACGGAGATTGAAACCATTGTTACATCAGGTACAAAAGTAAATATCAATTATTATATTGATCAGACAATTGATGATGATAAGAAAGATGATATTTACGAATGTTTACGTGAAGCGGAAACTGATGATATCACTGCAATATTAAAAGAATTAGGTGAAGATGAATATAGCGAAGAAGAAGTACGATTAATGCGTATTAAATTCATAAGCGAATTCGGTAATTAAATTTTTATAAGTTTTAAAATAATAACAGCTCAAATTTGAACTTCAAAGAAGGGTAAGAATTAATGCGTGAAAAATTTATCAGTTAATTTTTGAGATTAATTCTTAAGGCTAATTAGACTAATTATTAAATAATTATAAACCAATATTTTAGCACATTTTAATCCCAGCTAAGGATTTAATAGCCTATTTTATTTCTTCTTATTAATTTCAGAAATTTGATTATCATAACATAAATAATATTTACCCTTTGAAAGATTATTTATATCTGTAATTTTACCAAAACCTTTTTTAACAATTGTTCCAAATGCATCATAAACTTCAAACGCTGTTTCAAAATTATACTGTATTTGTTTATAATCTTCAGTAATCATAAAAAATGGTTTATCTATTACTGAATATAAAATAACTTCAGAAGATACTTTAGGCGAAGTTGCTAAGCCAACTTGCTTTACTCTAAATTTATTTTCTCCACTATGTGTTGAAATTTGAAATGAATAATCATGACTATCAAGGGTTCCAATACCTTGAACTTCTCCAACGTATACCCACTTATTCCATTTAAATTGTTCAATAATATAAGGCAAAGATCCACATTCATTTTTAGATGACCATTTTAAGATTCCTGACGAATTAATATTCATACTTACTATCTCAAAAGTTGGACGAGGTTTTAAAACTTCAGGATTTAAGATAACAGGCATACAATCGCTTTTATGATTGATTTCGATAACAACCTTT
>JBILOV010000251.1:0-3350 GCA_044374335.1 Bacteroidia bacterium
ATGCGGTAATAATTTACACCATCATTAGCTTGTGCATCTGTAAAATTATATTCTAATTTTGCAACACTGCCTTTTACAGCTTTACTTTTAATTTTATTTAATTCGTTAAAGTCAGTTCCATCTGTACTACTTTCAATTACTAAATCATTTGCAGGAAACTTTTCGCTATAAGTTGTAAAAACAATGGTAGGGTTATTTTTTTTATCAGAAACCGTTTTGATATCGATTTTACTATTATTGTTAGATGTTTTTAAACCACTATTGTTTGGATCAACATAAGCAGAACCTGAAATAGTAATGTTGTCAATAGCTACAGAAATGTAATTTGTTATTGATTGATTAATTAAAACTGCAGGGTTAGATATTACCACTGAATCACTAATATGAGTTCCAGAAGTATTAGAAATTGTTGTAGTATCGTTATGAGTCAATCCAGTTGAGCCATTATTGATAACAGTAACCGAATCTGTAGATGAAATATTAGATGAAATTCTTGAGGTATCTTGAGGGTTTAAAATATCAGCATTTAAAGCGCCAGAAGAAACATTTGATGAATCAACCCGAGATAAAATGGCATTCTTCCATCTAAAGCCAATTTTTACAATTGGATTATTATTCGCTGAAGGAGGCAAAATATATGTATCTGATTTTTTCCATAAAGCAGAATTATTACTACAAGAACCATTATTTGTGGCACCAAGTGTTGTTAATAAATTCCAAACTACGCCATCAAAATAATAAACTGAAAACTCATCTGAACCAGGTTCTCCTCCGCAAAAATAATCAAAACTAAAAGTAATGTTTGCTTTATTAGTGCATACAATTTTAGGAGTTTCTATTCTAAAATCAGATAACGAATTTACACCTTTACTATATTTTGCTCCAAATTCTGTAATTTTTTCTAAAGCAAATTCATTTCCTCTAATGGAACCTCTGCTAATATGTAAAGTGTTATTTACTAAACTTTTATTTTTATTATATCCATCTGAGCAGTTACCTATTCCAACTCCGGCTTCTATTGAGCTAATAAACCACTTATTAGGATTAGTACCGTTAGTGCTTAATTCAGTAACACTCCACGGACCATTTGATGTATAACTTTCAGCCAAAATTGTTTTAAATCCATTTGAATCAAATGTTCCAAAATCTTCAGACCAAAAAACTTGTGAAGTTAGGTTAAACAAACTTAGTACAGATAGAATAACTGATAATCTTTTTCTTGTAAATAAAATATTCATAATCAATAGAATTAAATGCGTGGAAATATTAATTTATTATATTTCAAATTACGTGCCAAAAAACATTTTATAAATAAATAAAAATACAATTTTAAATTATTATAAATTTTTTGTTCTATTGTGATTTAAAAATTAATGAAATAAATTAATGATTTTTAATTTTTATTTATGCTCTTTCGTTAAAGCTCTTTCGTTTGCTTCTTTTTGAATTTGTTCATAATAAATAAATCCTTCTGGCATTGGCGTTTGTTTCCAGTTTTGTTTTTGTTCTAATTGAAACTTAACATTAGCATCATAATCTACAGGAGGCGGAGTAGCATATTGCGAATATTTGCGCGTATCGCCAGGGCCCCAAACAGGATCGTTACCAAAGCGGTGATCTTGAAAATGAACTCGTTTGGCCATAATTCTATATGAAAAATCAGCATTAGAATTACCATTACTTCTTTCTTTTACTTTAAAACTTGTTTTATCTTTTACAACATACACTTCGTTTGATTCTCCTTCCATTTGCACAAATACATGCATTGGGTGTTTATCGTCTATAACAACGGTTTCTAAAAATAATGGGTCAAGGTTAACGGTTGCTGCTCCGTTTATTAGTTTTCCGCTTCCAATATCTTCAAACCAAACTTCAGGGGTTTCGGTAACATAAAGTAATTGATTACCTAATGTAGTTGGCACAGAAGCCGATTTTGTACCATTAGCAATAACATGATTGCCATTAAAATATCCACTGTAGTTTGCATTATTAGTTCTCCAGCCAACAACGGCTACATCATTATTTCCGGTAATGATACCTCCACCCAAACCAATACCATAAACACCAATTCCGTATGCAGTAGTATTATAATTTCCTAAAACTCCCATATGCTGATTTCCAGCTGCAATGGCATTATACCCATAAACACCAGCACCCCCGGCAGTTGCAGCAGGTGTATTACAAACGCCATAAACACCAGCTCTTGTATTACTTGTATTTGTTCCGTTATAGTTACCTAACACTCCGGCACCAATCCCTGAACCACCATATACACCCTGCACACCTGAAAAAGCAGTAGTATTGGCAGCCAATATTTCTCCCCAAGTACCTGAGCCATTTCTAGCAGAATAACCATTTAATGCGAAAGGCAGGGCTAAATTTGAAACTGCCGCTAACATATCGCCGGCATAAGGAGAAGCTGCTGCACCGGCAACAATTTCACCATCAGTGGGGTTAATACGAAAACGTTCAATATTATTACAATAAAATTTCACAATCTGTGCATTTGTTGAACCAAAAATTTCTGTGCCTGCTAATGCATTACCTGTTAATGACCAACCTGTTGCAGTATTTAACATCAAACGCCAAACCGCACCATCATAATAATAAAAATTACCTACTGTTGTATCATATACTAATAAACCAGTAGCTGGAGTTGCTATTGCAGTTCGTTGTGCAGAAGTCATCCTTGGTATAAGTAAACCTTTTGTAGTTGAAACGATATCTAACATAGCGCTAGCGGCTGGCGTGGCCCCGGTGCCATTAATACCAACATTTTGTGAATATGCTAGCTGAAAAACAGCTGACACTAATAAGGCAAAAAGAATACATTTTAGTTTCATAGTTATTATTTTTTACGGTTTTAATTATCAGCAATAATTATTTTTTTAGTATTTAGGGTTTGGTTGTTTCTAACAATGGTTACATAGTAAACACCATTGCTTAAGGTATTTAAATTTAAGTTAAACTGGTTGTAACCTTGTTGCGTTATAATTGCCTGTTGCATAATTATTTGACCAAGGGTGTTGTGTATTAAAACTTCATCATTACTCTCTATTAATGAGTTTAAAAACAAACTTACATTTTTAGTACCATTATTGGTAATAAGAATGTAATCGGTTTTGTCATTACAGGGTTCTGCCGCAATAATTTTTAATTTTGTAGTTGTATTATTAAAATCTGTTTGCCATAGCTGGTAATAGGTAGCTGTTTCCTGCTGAGCGTTTATGGTATGTTGGTAGCAATGTTTTTGACCAGTAGTTCCGTTACCATTTACTGTATTAATAGCCGTAAAGTTAACACCATCAGTAGATTGCGCAATAGTAAAATACTGATTGTTGGTTTCAGAA
>JBILOV010000252.1:0-3337 GCA_044374335.1 Bacteroidia bacterium
GAATCCATTAAATTAGAATTACAATCAAACTTAAAAGAGCGTAACGAAAACGTTATGATTGTTGATGTGGCTAGGAACGATTTATCTCGCCTTGCAAAAAAAGGAAGTGTTAATGTAGAAAAATTATGTGATATCGAATCTTATCAGCAAGTTCATCAAATGGTAAGTACAGTAAGCTGTGAGTTAAAAGAAAACACATCATTTAATGATATTATAAAAGCCACCTTTCCTATGGCAAGTATGACCGGTGCCCCAAAAATAAGAGCTATGCAATTGATTGATGAGTTTGAATTATATAATCGAGGGCCGTATTCAGGTGCTTTAGGATACATTGACGAAAAGGGCGATTTTGATTTAAGTGTATTAATCAGAAGTATTTTTTATGATGAAGAAAAACACTACTTAAGTTTTACCGTTGGTAGTGCCATAACCGCTATGTGTAATGCTGAAGATGAGTATAAAGAATGTTTATTAAAAGCAAAAGCAATGATGCAGGTGCTTAGTAGTTAGTTTTATATATTTTGGGCGTTTCGCTCCTATCGTCGGGTCAGGCTTTACGTTGTTTCCGATATCTATATGGACTTTGATAAAAGGCAAGCAAAAATATTTACACTTCTACCGATAGCTATCGGTACCTTAACGCAAATACTACCATGTCTTAAATTTAAATGCCAAATTAAAAGTGAATTGCGTGAAGGATAGAATGGAAAGCCTTTTAATTTTGCGCAAAGACACAAAAATAAAAGCTTAAAATGATAGCCTGACCCCGCCGCCTTTTTGCGGGGGGCACGCCCAACTATATTAATATTAAAATTTACTTCGGCTAAATTTGCTATGATTTGTTTACCTTATAAAACTATTCAACAACAATCATTTTTGAAGCAATTTTTTTACTCTTATCCATTAAATTTATAATATATTGCCCTTTTACTAAATCAGTAATAGAAATAGTATTTTCTGAATAAACTGCATGAATGCGTTTTACTATTTTACCTTGCATATCATAAATATGAATACTTGATGAATTAGTTGGATTAAAATTTTCAATAGTTATATTTAAAATAGTTGAACTTGGATTTGGAAATATATTTAATTTAATATCGTGTTTTTGTATTTTATTATTGTAAGTTAAAACACTACTTTGCCCGTTTGCAAAAACATACTCTCCAAGTTTTAAAGTGTCTGCTGTAACAAACCCAAGTTTAGATGAAATTTTAAATTTCGAATAATTTGTTACTTCGCGCCAATCATCTGCCGCATTTTTTCTATATAGTAAAATTAAACTGTCGCCGTTAAAGATAGTTAAACAAGTATCTAAATAGCTATTGCCTGATGTGTTTTTAGTTCCATCGTAATTAAATTTAATTTTAGCTAAAAAGCCAGAGGATAAAATACCATCTACTTTCCAATAATGTTGTGAGTTGAGTCTTAAATTATTAAGATTATTTTTAAAAGGATCAGGTGACGCAAAATTATGTTCAATTCGAATGTAGGAAGAATCTAACCCCTTGTTTGAAACAATAATTGCAGATCTACCAAGAGTGTATGTTATTGTTGCATTTGTTTTAATGGTTTTAAATTCCGAAGAAATGGCATCACTAATTTTTGAATCAACATTAATACCTGTATAAATAGGCAGTACGTTAGTTTGTACAGTAAACGAATTAGTAGTTCCAGTCATATTTATTTGCTTCACTTCTTTATTCCAATTAGCATTCATAAAGGTTACCTCTAAAGGAACATTTGAAAATAAATTTGGCGCACCAAATAATTTTTGCTTCACAAATACAATTGATGTATATGGAGCTGAGGTGCCGGTTATTTTTACAGAATCTATAGAAAAATGCGGCCATCCTCCGTTTAATACCCAGTTATCAAAAAAGCTTGTTAAATTTTGTCCGGAGGATATTTGTAACAAATCTCTAAATTCTAAACTGTTCATATTCTTGAAAGCTTTTTGCTGAAGTACGTATTTTAAACCAGCAAAAAAAGCAGCATCACCCATATAGCTCCTTAGTGTATGAGCAACATCCGCCCCTTTTTTATAAACATGATCTCCGTATGTATATTGATGGGGAACTCCTGAAATTGCTCTAAATCCTTTTTCTCTTAAATGAATAAATTTTACAATATCATCGTGCACTGTTTTTACTTCCGTTAAATATTTAGAATAATTATACATCCACTCCAAAAATAAACGTTCACTGTAGCTTGCCATGCCCTCATTTAACCACATATCTTCCTGAGTTTCGCAGGTCATTAAATCTCCCCACCAATGATGTGATAGTTCGTGTGCCATTAAATTGGCCTCGTATGCAATTGATATTGCTGCCTGTGGATATGCAATATTTGTTGCATGTTCCATTGCGCCGCTATTAAAAGGAACTAGGCAATAACCAACTCTATTCCAAACATACGGACCATAATAATTTTCGTAACCTAAAATTGCATTAGGTAAATGAATAAAACCGTTTTTTAACGCGATAGTATCACTTGGCCGGGCGGCTAATGTAATAGGTAAATTACCATTGGCAGCATTAACGCTCCAATTAACCTGGGTATAGTCTGCCACAGCAACTGATGCTAAATAAGAAGGGATTTCTTTATTTAAAATCCAATTTCGGGTTCTAAAATTTCCATTTACAATATCAGATACTAATTGGCCATTACAAAAAGAAGTTTTTGAAACACTTGTTATTATATTAAACTCATAAAACGATTTTTCTACAAAATTATCAAAGCACGGAAACCAAACTCTTCCATAATTATGAGGTTTAGCGCCAAAACCTACGCCTAAATTATAGGCATAATTACCACTAAATGAAAACCCACCCCAACCTGCTGGATCGCCCTGCGGTACGCCGTGATAATAAACAATTACGTTGGAAGTATCAGTTGTGTTTAAAGCTGATTGCAAATTCACTCTAAGCAATGTATCATTATAACTGTAGGATAGTAAAACTGAATTTTGAGAAATACTGTCAATTGTCATTTTTAATAAATCAAGAGGTAAATTGTTCAGACCATTTAATTTAGGCTTGAATTTAATAATTGTATGACCTTTTATTTTTTGATTTGCAAAATCAGAAATATCTAAATTGATAGTATATTTAAGGATATCGAACGTATCGCTTCTTAAATTTTCGGATGAATAATAGATAGTGGTGGATGCTATACCTTGAGATTTTTGAGATTGACAGGTTGTAACCTGAGCAAAAAACAAATTAGTTTTATTAAGAAATAGAATAAAAAGCAAAAAACAAATTTGTTTCATTTTTATAATTTTTAAATAAAGTTAATTAATTTTAGTTAATTAGTAAAGTCAAATAAGAGTTAG
>JBILOV010000253.1:0-3334 GCA_044374335.1 Bacteroidia bacterium
TTTATGAATTCTCAATATAACATCATTATTGTTGCAGGAGGAACAGGATCAAGAATGCAATCAACGGTTCCAAAACAATTTATTGAAATAAAAGGGAAACCTATTTTAATTCATACCATTGAAAAATTTATGGAGTTTGATGAATTCATTAATGTTGTTGTATGCGTTCATAAAGATTATTTAACGGATGCTAATTTTATGTTGGCCGAATATTTTCCTGATAAAAATATACAAACAGTAGTTGGCGGGGAAACACGATTTCACTCTGTAAAAAACGGATTGAACTGCATTACTAACAAAAATGACATCGTTGGAATTCATGATGCTGCTAGACCATTTGTATCTGTAGAAACCATCAAACGATGTTTTGAAACTGCTGCTCAAAAAGGAAATGCTATTCCGATTTCGCCTATTAACGAAAGTTTAAGAATGGTAACAAACGGAATTAATAAAGCAGTTAGCAGGGATGATTACAAAATTGTGCAAACACCTCAATGTTTTTTGGTATCTAAAATTAAGGAAGCATTTGAACAAAATTTCACGCCGTTTTTCACAGACGATGCCACTGTTTTAGAAGGCATGGATGAAACTATCAATTTAGTAGAAGGTAATTTTGAAAATATAAAAATTACCAATCCTTATGATTTAAAATTTGCTGAACTCTATTTATGATGACTACCGAAGACATAGCAGATGCTTTAGAAACTACCGCCAAATTAATGGAACTCCATAACGAGAATCCATTTAAAATAAAGGCTATTAGTTCCGCAGCTTATAAATTGGGCAAAACGCGATTAGATTTAAATAATCAAACTGTTGATGAGTTAACGAAAATTGAAGGCATCAGTAAAAGTTTAGCCGAAAAAATAATTGATTTTACAACCACTGGAACAACTAAAGAACTTCAGGAATTAATTGCAAAAACACCAGCAGGTGTTATTGAAATGTTGGGCATAAAAGGTTTAGGTCCAAAAAAAGTAAGACAACTTTGGCAAGAATTAGAATTAGAAAGTGTAACCGATTTACTATATGCTTGTCATGAAAACAGATTAGTTGAATTGAAAGGCTTTGGAGAAAAAACCCAAAACACCATCATTCAAAATATAGAATTTAAAATCAAAAATACAGGTTGGTTTCATTACGCTTATGCTGAAAAAATTGGGCAACCCATTATTGATGCAATTAAAAATATAACAGACTTAGTCAGTTTTACCGGCGCTATGTATCGCAGATGCGAGGTGATTGAAGAAATAGATATTTTAGTGGGCGATGAAAGTATTGATGTAGATGAATACTATTCTGAAACAATTCCTATAAATTTTATTCAAGTTAACGGAAACGTTTTTTATAGAAAATTAGTAGAAACGTCTTCTACTAAAGAACATTTAGAAGGAATAAATTATAAAGTTTTAGAAACAAAAAAATATGATTCGGAAGAATCCATTTACTCAAATTTAAACATTCAATATTGTGAGCCCGAAATACGTGAAGGTTTATTTGAATTAGATAAAGCAAAAAACAATCAACTACCTAAATTAATTGAATTAACTGATTTAAAGGGTATTTTACATAATCACTCAACATATAGTGATGGTATGAATACGTTAGAAGAAATGGCAACTTATTGCAAAGATTTAGGTTATCAATATTTAGGAATTTGTGACCACTCGCAAACAGCTGTATATGCTGATGGTTTAAAACCTGAAACCGTTTTTTTGCAACATCAAGAAATAGAAAAGTTGAACCAAAAATTATTTCCATTTAAAATATTTAAAGGTATTGAGAGTGATATTTTAGGAAATGGCGATTTAGATTACGAAGAAGATATTTTAAAAACGTTTGACTTCATCGTTGCTTCCGTTCATGCCAATTTAAAAATGGATGAAGAAAAAGCAACAACTCGTTTATTAAAAGCAATTGAAAATCCTTACACCACTATTTTAGGACATCCAACGGGTCGTTTATTATTAGGTCGACCAGGATATCCAATTAACCATAAAAAAATTATTGATGCGTGTGCGGCAAATAAAGTAGTGATTGAATTAAACGCGCATCCATATCGTTTAGATATTGATTGGCGATGGATTCCATACTGCTTAGAAAAAGGTGTCATGATTTCTATCAATCCGGATGCTCATCAATTAAAAGGTTATCACGATATGCGCTATGGAACATACGTTGCAAGAAAAGGAATACTTACTAAGGAACAATGCTTAAATGCGATGGACTTAAATAGCTTTGAATCATTTTTGAAAAATTACAAAAAATAAATGGCCATTTTAAACTCCATAGCATCATGGCTCATGAAAAAACGCATGCATCAAATTGAGCTCTTCATGAAATACCCTCATGATGTGCAAGATGAATGGCTAAATAACTTAATTTCATCCGCTAAGGATACTGAATTTGGGAAGCTACATAATTTCAAAGCCATAACTAATTATGAGCAATTTAAACAACAAATTCCCACACAAGATTATGAAACGTTAAAACCATATATTGAACGTACCCGGAGAGGTGAACAAAATTTATTATGGAATACCGATATAAAATGGTTTGCAAAAAGTAGTGGCACAACTGATAAAAGTAAATTTATACCGGTTAGTAAAGAGTTTTTAAATGGCTGTCATTATAATGGTGGCAGAGATATGATTACGTTTCAATGCATCAACAATAGTAACACAAAATTATTTACAGGGAAAAATTTAGCATTAGGCGGAAGTTTTAAAACAGATCATTTTGGAGAATACAATTCATTTCATGGTGATGTAAGTGCAATTATTATTCAAAATTTGCCGATGTGGGCCGAATATTTTAGAGCACCTGATGTTCACATTGCCCTTATGGATAATTGGGAAGATAAGTTAGAAAAAATGGCGACCTCCATGGCAAATGAAAATGTAACGAGTTTAGCGGGTGTGCCAAGTTGGATGCTGGTTTTAATTAAACGGATTTTAGAATTAAAAAAAACAGACAACTTAAAAGATATATGGCCAAACTTAGAAGTTTACTTTCATGGCGGTGTAAGTTTTACGCCCTACAAAGAATTATTTGATCAGTTATTTAATAATAACAAAGTAGCCTTTATGCAATTATACAGTGCATCTGAAGGCTTTTTTGGAATACAAGATGAGCGAGTAAGTGATGAAATGCTATTAATGTTAGATTATGGAATTTATTATGAGTTTATTCCTATGTCTGAATTAGGAAAAGAAAATCCTCGCACATATAATTTATCTGAAGTACAAAAAGATAAAGATTATGCCATGTTAATTACTACCAATGCAGGCTTGTGGCGTTATCAGATTGGCGACACCATTCGATTTACAAATTT
>JBILOV010000254.1:0-3321 GCA_044374335.1 Bacteroidia bacterium
TATCTCCTTTTTTGATGCTATTTTTTTTGCCGAAGTAGGGTAGAGTTCGTAGTGGTTTTTGTTCGTTTTTATTTATTATGTACCATCCAATAAAAGCTAATGGTATAACTAATAATAACCAATAATATTTTTCTTTAATATTCATTGTACAAAGGTATGATTTAAGAAGTTTTTGACAACAAAAATTATAACACTGCGAAAGGGTTTCAGTTTAGCTATTGGGTTGTGCTTTTCAAAGATGGTAATTTTATATGTAGATATTATTATTTTTAGTTTTAGTTGTCATATGGTTTAGCCAGTTTATTTTCATTTGCGTTTGTGTTTCAGGAAACATGGCTATTTCATATGTAGATATTTATTGTTTTTTTATTGTCATATAGTATAACCATGTTATCTTCATCTGTGTTTATGCTGGTCGCAACATGGTAATTTCATATGTAGATATTTATTGTTTTTTTATTGTCAAATGGTTTAGCTAGTTTAATAATTGGTGTTTGTGTTTCGGCAAACATGGCTATTTCATATGTTTCAATTATCATTTTTTTGTTGGTCAAATGGTTTAGCCAGTTTAATAATTGGTGTTTGTGTTTCGGCAAACATGGCTATTTCATTATTTGAAAAATAAATTACAGATAGGATCAGAACCCCGCATACGCGGATTAATATGATTAGAGTTGATCTTATCTATGTTTTTTTAATATTCTTTAAGAATCATAAACCTAAAAAGAATAAAATATTTCTGTAACTTTCCATTCACAATTCAGTTATAAATAAATGCGAATAATACTTCTAACTTTTTTTGTTTTAGTAACTCAGTTTGGGTTTTCCCAATTATCTGAATTAGATATAAAGTATTTTTCTAGGTTAGAAGATTCCTTGAAAATTATTTCAAAAAAAGTATTTTTTAGTAAAAAAGAAACAAATCGGTTTAATGCCAATAAGCAGTTTTTGGCCTTATGGAATGTTATTTTAAAAGATGAAAAATCAATTCAGTACCCCTTTGATAGCTTAAAGAAAGATGTTTCTTTAGTTTTTTCGCCTGATAAAAAATTCAGAATTATTACATGGGATATGCGTAAGGATGATCAAACTTATTTTTATTTTGGTTATATACAAGTAAATAATTCTAAAACTATAAAAAAAGGATTATTTAAAAAAGAAACAACCTCAAAATACGAATTTTATCAATTACTTGATAAATCAAATACTATTAAAACACCCGAAAATTATGTTGCTGACCCAAGTAAGTGGTTTGGTATGTTGTATGTTGATGTCATAAAATCTAACGATGATTTTTATACACTCATTGGATGGGATGGAAATGATAAATTAACTCAGCGTAAATTTATTGACATCTTAAGTTTTAAACCAGATGGCACTCCGACTTTTGGTAAAGATGTTTTTAAATTTCCGGGTAAGTTTGCCAAACGAATTATGTTTGAATATGCCAGCGAAGTATCTATGTCGCTAAAATACAACACTACTCGTAAACAAATTATTTTCAGTCATTTAGCACCAAATACACCAGATCCAATGTTGGAAGGGCAATTCCAGTATTACGGTCCGGATGGAAGTTTTGATGCTCTTTCAATGAAAAAAGGAAATTGGGTTTATGAACCAGCTATTGATATTAGAAAGGATAAAGATAAAAGTGATAATACTAAAAAACCAAATCCCGATAAACAAACTCCAATTTATAAACCTAAGTAAGTTAGAAAGTTTCAAGTTATAAAAGTTAATTAGTTTAGAAAGTTAATTAGTTTTAAAGATGAATAATATTTTACTCCTTTTCTTTTTTTTAGTCTATTCAATGCCTTTTTTTGCGCAGGATGACGATGAAACTACATCTAAATTTTGTGTGGAAATAGATAATAAAAAAGCTTTAAAATTATATGAGAAAGCAATAGAAAAAAAGAAATATAAAAAACCTGAGCGCCTTGCTTTTTTGAGAGAATGCTTAGAATTAGAGCCAGACTTTGCTGAAGCTAATTTGGCAATGGCAAGAGAAATTATTGTTCACTGCAAGTTAGAAAACAAATCATTTGCTCCCGCAGTGCCTTTTTTATTTAAAGCCATTGCGGCTTGTCCAAAAATACATTCAGAACCATATTATTACATTGGGTTTAATTTTTATGAGGAAACTAAAAATGATTCTGCTATAAAATACCTTCAACAATTTGTGAAATTTAAGGATGATGATGACAATAAATATGGAAAAGAATACGAAGGGCAATTATATCAGGCAAAAGAAATGATTAAGTATGCTAAAAAAGAAAGTGAACTTAAAAAGAAAATTGTACCATTTGACCCTAAAGTTGTAAAGGGTGTTTCTACAAAAACCGATGAATATTTAGCATACATTTCTCCGGATGATAAACTTTGTTTTTTTACTAGAAAAGTACCTTTAAAATCTATGAATACTGTAAAGGTAATTGATGGGGAGCGAGAATTATTTATGGTTGCTAATCGCGATAATACAGGTGTATTTAATGCTGGAGAACCTATGTCGCCACCATTTAATACAACCGAAGATAATCAAGGAGGATGTACTATTTCAATCGACAATAAGTTTTTGTATTTTGCAATGAGCAGATTTGAAGGTGGCTCACAGCCAAATTGCGATATCTATGTTAGTCAAAACGACGAGGATTCTTGGAGTGAAATTTCAAAAATAGGTGCAAACGTAAATCATCCAGTATATTGGGACTCTCAGCCAACTTTGAGTGCAGATGGAAATACTCTTTATTTTGCGAGCGACAGGCCAGGTGGTTTTGGAGGAATTGATATTTATATCACTAAAAAAGATGCTAAATCAGGAGTTTGGGGTGTGCCACAAAATGCAGGTCCAAAAATTAATACTAACGGAAACGAAAAAACTCCATTCATTCATTCTGATAGTGAAACCTTATATTTTAGTAGCGATGGGCACTTTGGTTTTGGAGGGATGGATATATTCCTTATTCGTAAAAACGAAAAAGGGGAATGGTTAGAGTCTGAAAATATTGGTTATCCTATAAATACTGATGCCGATGATGTTGGCTTTTTTGCAAGCACAGATAGTAAAACAGGTTATTTCTTTTCATACGACGAAGGTAAAATGAGAGGCAAAGGAGTAGGTCGTTATGATTTATATTCATTTGAATTATATAAAGAAGCTCGTCCGCAAGAAACTACTTTCTTAAGTGGTGAAATGAAAGATAAGTTAGGTAATAAAATAGAAGGCGCTAAAGTTGAAATTACCAATACGGTTACTAAAGAAAAAACAATAGCGGTAGTTGATTCAACAAAAGGAACATTTATAGTGGCAGTAAATCTTAGAAA
>JBILOV010000257.1:0-3300 GCA_044374335.1 Bacteroidia bacterium
GAAGGAATTATTTTTTTTGTAATGTAAATGTATTACAATCAGTGAAAAAAAATAAAAGATCCTATTAATAGGTAAATAAATAATTTTCTAAGCTAATTTACATCAGCGATGGATTATCCCATTCAGAGCTATTCATTCCTTTTCGAATGGCTACAATGTAGTAAACAAATAATGCTGAAAAAGCAATAACGCACCAAAAGAAATAAGCCATTCGAATCATTGAAAAATAATCGATATGAGGTTTGCTTGTAATAAAGTTTGTTGGCGTAATGATTGTTAAAACAAATGAAATTAGCACTATAAACCCAAATAAAACCTCTATACTTTTATAAGGCATAGCCATATATTTTCTGTACTCAGGATATTCATTTCCCCATTTATGTATGTAATAAAATTCTCCATTTCCTATATCAGCAAATAACAGTTGCTGTGTAGTGGGATAGGTTGATTTAAAATTTTGAACTTCAGATAATACTTTAAAGTTAACTAGCTGACTTGATTCCATTTCAAAAGCTGTCGCTTTAATATGCGCATCATAAGGCAACTGAGCCTTGTAATGTTTTTTATCTAAAAAACGGTAACGATAATCTATGCATACACTTTTAATATCTGAAATCGAAAATATTCTATCACTATCTAAAACAATTGTTTTTGATGGTAAAACAGATTCATACTTATCAATGTAGTAGTTATTTGAAAATTTTTTTTGAGTAGTTGGCTCACCTTTTAAAATAGAATAAGCCTCATTAATTAAATGTTCTTGAAAATATTCTATATTTTTTTGTCGTTGAGAAATTAAAACATCATGAATATCCATCTTACTATGATTTTGATAATCAAATTTAGAGATAAAAAAGTCATTAATTTCCTATTGTATAAAATTTAACAAAACTTCTGTGACAATTGTTACAAGTAAACCGTTGAAGGCCTGCTTACCTTTATTAAAAAAATATCATGGAAAATCAAATCATCATTGGAAAAAGAGCAAGTTCAAATTTTTTTAGAAAAATGGGAACTCAATTAAATATGGACAAAGGATTATATAAAGCATACGAAAGTGTTTTTGGGATGTCATCAGGTTCGTGGAAAAAAACACCCAAATTTGACTATATCTTATTATTTAAAACATTGTACATTAAATGTGAAGGTTGCAGTCCTGAAGATTTTGAAGATGGACACGGAGCAGTTTACCAAATTAGTTTAGTATACAACAAAAACAGAAAATTAATCATACACGAAAGCAAAGAAAAAGAAGAGATAGTTGTTTTAGCAGAAAAGCTAAAATCATTTTACCATATTAAAATTAAAGATTCTGCAACCGATAGAAGAAATCCAAAATGGATAGACTAAATTTTAAGAATTAACTACTACGTTATCATACATAGAAATGATAGCAGGTAATAGTTTTTCTTCTGGCAAATATGGGAGTATGTAAGTTCTTTTAGAAAGATTCTCTTTAATATTTTTAATGATAGCACCTTCATTTGATGCTTTCTTTTTTAACAAAGGATCTTTTAAATTTTTAACTGCCGAAAGGCATTGGTTAATAACCCAACCGTATGGCTCAATACCAGCTCTTTTTAAATCGATTTGCAAAGCTTCAGCTTCTCGCATAGGTGTGGTTTCGGGTAATGCAATTAGTAAAATTTTCGCAAAATTACCATCTTGTAAAGTCATATAAGGAGTTGTAATTCTATCCGGATTTAAGGTTGTTGTTTTTAAAATCTCTTTATGATATTTACCAGTAGTATCAAGTAAAAGAAGTGTATGTCCGGTTGGAGCAGTATCCATAACAACAAATTGCCTTTTGGCTTTATTGATTGCTTTAGAAAAAGCATTAAAAACAGCTACTTCCTCATTACAAGGTGATTTTAAATCTTCAATCAATAATTTTTTAGCTTCTTCATTTAAATTTTTACTTTTTTGCTCAAATATTTTGTCAGTATAAACTTTGGTTTCAACTTTTGGGTCAATTCTTTCTACCGTCAAATTTTTAGGAACCTCATTTAATTGATTTATAAAATCTTTAACATGCGCTGCCGGATCAGTTGTAGTTAAAAGTACTTGATGTCCACGGCGAGCTAACATAGTAGCTATAGATGCAGCAACAATTGTTTTTCCAACACCGCCTTTACCCATGGTCATAATTAAACCACTATTACTATGGGCGTCTAACGAATCTACTAATTCGTGTAAATTACTCAATGTATTTACAGACTCTGGTTCTAAAGAAATTTCGTTATCGATTATTGTTTTTTGCAAATCTTTATTGAATAAGGATCTTAGTTTTTGAACACCTAAAATATTATATGGTAACAAAGGGTAATCTAATCTGTCTAAAATTTTTAAAGAATCAGGCATTTCAGATAATTCTTTCTTAGCAATCGCTTCCATTTTAATTCCAAGTTCGTCGCTTTTATCAATAGCATCATATACGCCATTTATTAATAATTTTTGATTAGCTAAGCCTAATGCTTTCAATTCAATACTTGTGCGATTTGCTTCTTTTAAAGAAGCTGTTTCAGTTCTTGATACTAAATAAAAAGTGGTTTGTTTAGGGTCTCTTAAACTTGTAATTACTTTTTTATATCTGTCTTTACTACTTTTTAATGCAGTTGAAGGACCTATACAAGATGCGCCCCCAGGATTTTTATCAAGAAAATCATCCCATGCAGCAGGTAATTCTAAAAGGCGAATTGTATGCCCCGTTGGTGCGGTATCAAATATAATTACACTGTAGTTTTCAGGATTGCCTTCTCCCGTTATAAATCTAGAAAATTCATCAAAAGATGCAATTTCTGTTGTACAAGCACCAGATAATCCTTCTTTTATTTTATGTATTTCTTGGTCAGAAATTGATTTTTTAAACGGCTCTACTGCCCTTTCTCTATATTCATCTGCTGCACTATCAGGATTTATATTAATCGTAAACAAATTACTTAATTCTTTATGTGAAGTTATTTTATCTAAAACCTCACAACCTAAAACATCCTCTAAATTAGAAGCAGGATCAGTACTAATTAAAAGCACTTTTTTACCTTGGTCAGCAATTTGTATAGCTGTAGCGCAAGCTAGTGAAGTTTTCCCTACCCCACCTTTACCCGTGAAGAATAAGTATTTTGTATATACATTTTCCATCTTTTATCGATTCTATTTAATTGTAGAGTAAATCATTAATAATATTTAAAAATTAACTTAATAATTTCATATTCAAATTATTTACAAACTTTTTAAATATGATAACTATAAAGACAAATACCCTATATTAACTTTTAATTCATAAATTTAGATTAGTTTGAA
>JBILOV010000258.1:0-3272 GCA_044374335.1 Bacteroidia bacterium
AGGTGGGCAAAACGTAAATAAAGTAGAATCTAAAGTTCAAATAACACATAAGCCAACAGGTATTGTTGTGGTTTGTCAGGTAGACCGCTCTCAGTTAGGAAACAGAACTATAGCCATGCAAATGTTACGTTCGCAATTGTATGAAATTGAAATGCGTAAAAAAAACGAAGCCAGAGATGCTGTTGAAGATGGGAAAATGAAGATAGAGTGGGGCTCTCAAATTCGTAGTTATGTATTACATCCTTATAAAATGGTGAATGATCATCGTACCGAATTAAAAATCACAGATGCCGAAGGCGTTTTGAATGGTAATATTGACGAATTATTGAAAACCTTTTTAATGAGTCAAGGAAAGAGAAAGTAAAAAAAATAGAACGCTGATAACGCTGGTTGTTATGATTAAAATGATTTATCAATTTATCATTTAATAAAAATCAGTGTAAATCAGCCTAATCTGTGTCATCTGCGTTCCGTTAAAAATATAACCATGAAAAAAGTACAAATATTACACAATCCACGTTGTGGAAAAAGCAGAGAAGCACTTAAATTATTGCAAGATGAAAGTTGTGAAATTGAAATTATTGAATATTTAAAGAATATTCCAACTAAAAAAGAAATAACGACCATTTTAGAAAAATTAGGATCAAAAGCATTTGAGATTGTAAGGAAAAAAGAAGCTGTTTTTTTAGAAAAATTTAAAAATAAAACCTTTACTAACGACGAATGGATTCAGATAATGATAGAAAATCCAATTTTAATTGAAAGACCCATTGTTATTGATGGTTATAAAGCCATAGTTGGCAGACCGCCTGAGCTGGTTATAGAATTAATTAACAGGAAGTCTTAAATTGTGAATAAATCTCCTATTAAATTCAACGAAAAACAATTAATAGCTTTGTAATTTTAACTTTAAACCATACATTTGCACCCGAATTTAAAAAATACACATAACATGTCTAACCAAGTTGGTAAAATTGCTCAAGTTATTGGTCCCGTAGTGGACGTTAGTTTTGATTTAAACGGTGGGAAACTACCAAGTATTTTAGATGCTTTGGAGATTGTTCGCGAAGGCGGAACTCCATTGATATTAGAAGTACAAAAGCATATAGGAGAAGATATGGTTCGTACCGTAGCAATGGATAGTACCGATGGTTTATGCCGTGGTATGGAAGTTAAAATGACGGGTTCGGCTATTAAAATGCCAATTGGTGATAAAGTAAAAGGTCGTTTATTTAACGTTGTTGGAGATGCCATTGATGGTATTAATACCGTTAAAAAAGATGATGGTGTTTCTATTCACCGTCCAGCTCCGCGTTTTGAGGATTTATCTACTTCATCAGAGGTATTATTCACAGGTATTAAAGTAATCGATTTAATTGAACCCTACTCGAAAGGTGGTAAAATTGGTTTGTTTGGTGGTGCTGGTGTTGGTAAAACTGTATTGATCATGGAATTAGTGAACAATATCGCTAAAGCTTATGCTGGTTTATCAGTATTTGCTGGTGTTGGTGAGCGTACTCGTGAAGGAAATGACTTATTACGTGAGTTTATCGAATCAGACGTTATTAAATACGGTGATGCGTTTAAACATGATATGGAAAAAGGTGGATGGGATTTATCTAAAGTTGATTTAACTGCTTTAGAAGACTCAAAAGCAACACTAGTTTTTGGTCAAATGAATGAGCCTCCTGGAGCGCGTGCTCGTGTTGCCTTATCAGGATTAACCATGGCAGAATATTTCCGTGATGGAGATGGAACTGGTCCAGGTCGTGATATCTTATTTTTCGTTGATAATATTTTCCGTTTTACTCAAGCTGGTGCTGAGGTATCTGCCTTATTAGGTCGTATGCCTTCGGCGGTAGGTTACCAACCAACATTAGCTTCAGAAATGGGTGCAATGCAAGAGCGTATTACTTCAACTAAAAAAGGATCTATTACTTCAGTTCAAGCGGTATACGTGCCTGCGGATGATTTAACAGATCCGGCTCCTGCTACAACATTTGCTCACTTAGATGCTACTACTGTATTAAGTCGTAAAATTGCTGAGTTAGGTATTTACCCTGCGGTAGATCCTTTAGATTCTACTTCTCGTATCTTAACGCCTTCAGTTATTGGTGATGCTCACTACAACTGTGCTCAACGTGTTAAATTAACTTTACAACGTTACAAAGAATTACAAGATATCATCGCCATTTTAGGTATGGATGAATTAAGTGAGGAAGATAAATTAACAGTTCACCGCGCACGTCGTGTACAACGTTTCTTATCTCAACCTTTTCATGTAGCAGAGCAATTTACAGGTTTAAAAGGAGTGTTAGTTCCAATTGAAGATACTATCAAAGGATTTAATATGATTTTAGATGGTAAAGTGGATGAATATCCTGAAGCTGCATTTAATTTAGTTGGTTCTATTGAAGAAGCAATTGAAAAAGGTAAGAAAATTTTAGCTGACGCTTAAAAATTAGAAATAAGAAATAAGATTTAAGAAGTATGTTTTTTTAAATCGTATTTCTAAATTCTTAAATCTAAAATAATAACATGAACTTAGAAATTATAACACCAGATAAAAAATTATTCGAAGGCCAAGTGAAGTCAGCTGTATTTCCTGGATCTGAAGGTTCTTTTGGATTATTAAATAATCATGCTGCTATGATTGCAACCTTAAAAAAAGGAACTATCGAATTAATAGAAGATAACAATGCAACTCATTCATTCGAAGTAAAAGGTGGAGTAGTTGAGGTTTTAAAAAATAAAGTGATTGTTTTAGCAGAGTAAAGTTGTTTTATAACTAATATCAAGCCTGTACTTTTTAGTACGGGCTTTTTTTTGTTAAATGAATTATTTTAAGACGGCTCTATGTATTTACATGTATCAACTCAAAATACAAAAACCGTTAATCTGCCATAATTGCCAATAATATAATTCACTACATTTAAGATAGAAAATATTTACCTTTATTGCATGGAACCCATTATAGAGCTTAGTAATATTAAAAAAGAGTATAAAATTGGTACTGAAGAAATTCATGCACTTAGTGGAGTTACGCTAAACATATTTAAAAACGAATATGTAGCGTTAATGGGACCAAGTGGAAGTGGCAAATCAACTTTAATGAATATGTTAGGCTGTTTAGATTCTCCAACTTCGGGCGAATATACACTTAACAATTTAGCAGTAGCTAAAATGAGCGATAATGAATTAGCAGAAGTGCGCAACAAACAAATTGGATTTGTATTTCAAACATTTAATTTATTACCCCGATCAACTACTTT
>JBILOV010000041.1:0-12426 GCA_044374335.1 Bacteroidia bacterium
TACATCAGAAGAAACTAATTCGTTACTAAAGGCGTATTGAATTTGCTCAACTAAAGCACCGTTTAAAGCATAATTACGAATAATTTCATTTACTTCATCACGTGTAACTTCTTTATTAATATTTAAATTTAAAATGGCTAATGAAACATTTGGTGTAGGAACACGCACAGAGTTGGCAGTAAATTTACCAGCTAAGTGAGGTAATACTTTTTTCAAAGCACTTTCAGCACCAGTTTCAGTGATTACCATATTTAATGCAGCCGAACGACCACGGCGGTATTTTTTATGATAGTTGTCCAATAAGTTTTGATCATTCGTGTATGAGTGAACAGTTTCTATATGTCCTTTTTCAATTCCTAATTCTTTATCAATTACATAAAGAATAGGCATAATAGCATTAGTGGTACAAGATGCCGCTGAAAAAATTTGTTGAGTTTTTAAGTCAATTGTTTCGTGGTTAATACCATGAACTACATTTGGCACATTTCCTTTTGCAGGTGCCGTTAATAAAACTTTACTTATTCCTTTGGCTTTTAAATGACGACTTAATTCAACATCATCTCTAAAAACACCTGTATTATCAATTAGCAATGCGTTGTCAATTCCGTATGCAGTATAATCAACATCTTCAGGATTTTTTGCGTCAATCATGTGAACGGTGTGTCCGTTGATAATTAATGCTTTGTTTTCTAAATCTTCAATAACTGTTCCTGGAAAATTACCATGAACGGAATCAGTACGTAATAGATCTGCACGTTTCACAATATCATCATCACTGCTGCCGCGAGTTACAATAGCACGTAAACGTAGTTGCTCACCTTTACCAGCTTGCGAAATTAATTCACGAGCAGCTAAGCGACCTATTCGTCCAAAGCCATATAATACAACATCTTTGGGTGTAATTGTTGTTTTTGTACCAATTAAATCTTTTAATTTTGAAGCAATAAAATCAGCAACTGATTTAAAGTTTGCCTGCTCTTGTTGGAATTCAAAAGCTAATTTGCCAATATCAACGCGCGAAGGACAAATATCCGCATTCATTATTTCAGTAGCAATTGCTAAAGTATCATTTACTGAAATTGTTTTTTTAACAATGTTTTTAGCATATAAATGTAAGTTCATAATTTCACTTACACTTCTATCTACTAATTGATTTCTGAATAAAATTAATTCAATAGATCTTTCGAACCATAATTTTCCGATAGTTCCAATCAATTCAATCGCAGCTTTTTCTTGAACAATCCAATCGTTTAGTTGCGTTTCGTAAGCTGCATTTGCTGTTTCTTTGGTTTGCATAGTTTATTTGTTATTTGTTATTTGTTTTGTTGTTGGATTTTTTTCTAATAACTTTTATCACAAAATCAACAACTTATTTATTAATCTTCATCGTGTCCGTAACCTTCAGGTATTTCATTTTCGTTATCCATATCATCGTCATCTCCAACCATCATATCATCTTCGTCACCATCAACTGAATCTTCACCTTCTTCAGCTTCTAAATGATTTAAATCTCCTTCATCAATTCCTATGGTATCATTTTTAATGGCTTGATAAATTTCGCTTTCATTTGCTATTTCCGGATCATCTAACATAGAGGCCATTAATAAATCGGGACTTAATTCACCGGTTGCCATTTTAGCCTGTTTGTATTGTTTTGGAGGATTTCCAATTGATTTAACACAAGTGGGGTAGGTGCCTTTTGGATTGTCGGGTAATATTTTCATTAACTCAATACAAAACGACCATTTGATTGCTGGGTCAAATACATACATAAAACGTTGACGTGGACTATCAATGTATTTTGCAATTTTTGTTTTTGACATTAATTTTTTAGGAGAAACATTTTTCTTTAATTCTTCCGCATCTAATGGTAAATCTTCCTCGCGTAAAGTAATTTCCTGATCTTTTCTCCAATAATCATCACTCACAAAAAATGCTGCAGCATGTTTTTTATCAAACTTATAAGCCTCTTGAATTGCGTTATGAAAATCATCAAACGTTTGACCTGATAATATTTCTATTTCTCTATAGATGTCTTCGTTATCTTCAATAAATAATTTAAATTTATATACAGCCATACTAATTGGTTATTAGTTATAAGTTTTTAGTTTTATATTCTGTTTGTTATAGCTAAACTATTTTGTTACAGTTAAATTAATTAATAGTTGAGTTATCAAATTTCTAAATTTTATTTACAATTGCGTTGTTACCATTAAAATTAAAAGTCCATCCTTGTTCAAATATTTTAGGTAAATACCGTTTATATAATTTTAGTCGTGCATTTCCTTTAATTTTATTTTTTTTGACTTCTGCTCCCGATCCGTGTTCATTTTCGTCATCTCTGTCTATGGCATGAAATTCATAAATATTTACTTTTGAGTGTTGTTCCATAAAGTCTTTAATAATTTTCACTATGGTATTCATTACACTGTAAACTTCACCTCTGTTTGTAGTAACATATTCTTCACCATCAAACTCTTCATTAATTACACCAAATACAATGGTGGCATGCAAAATATTATCTTGTCTTCTTCCAAAACGAACTTCGTATCTGAGACCTGACGATGTATTAAAGTAATATACTCCTGCACTTCTAATAGGAGGAAATTCAATTGGAAAAGTCGCACTGTTAGCCATGAAAAATTAAGCTAAAACAGCATTCATTTGCTTTTTGAATCTATCTGCTAAAACTAATTCTTTTGTTCCACCGCTATAATCATAAAATCCTTTCCCACTTTTTACCCCTAAATTACCAGCCATTACCATATTTACTAATAAAGGGCAAGGAGCATATTTTGGATTTCCAAAACCATCTTGTAATACACGTAAAATATTTAAGCATACATCCAATCCAATAAAATCAGCTAGTTGTAATGGTCCCATTGGATGAGCCATTCCTAATTTCATTACGGTGTCAATTTCTTCCACACCTGCAACTCCTTCGTATAATGTTATAATAGCTTCATTTATCATTGGCATTAAAATTTTGTTTGCTACAAAGCCGGGGTAATCATTTACTTCTGTAGGAATTTTATTTAATTTTTTAGAAGTTTCCATAATTAAGTTACAAACTTCGTTACTGGTAGAGTAACCGCGAATAACCTCAATTAATTTCATTACAGGAACCGGATTCATAAAATGCATTCCAATAACTTTGTCGGCACGCTTTGTAACAGCTGCAATTTGTGTTATAGAAATAGATGAAGTATTACTTGCTAAAATAGTGTGAGGAGGACAAATTTCATCTAATTGTTTAAAAATTGCCAATTTTACATTTACGTTTTCGCTAGCTGCTTCAACAACTAAATCTGCAGTTTTAGCACAATCCTCTAATTTTGTGAAGGTTTTAATATTGCCTAAAGTTGCAGTTTTGTCGGCTTCGGTTACAGTTCCTTTAGCTACTTGCCTATCAATATTTTTAGCAATAGTTGCTAAAGCCTTTTGTAGCGCAGTTTCATTAATATCAACAAGGCTAACAGAATAGCCAAATTGAGCAAATACATGTGCAATGCCATTTCCCATGGTACCACTTCCTATTACTGTTATGTTTTTCATTTTTATTTAATTAATGGATTTAAAAATAATGAATTTCCTTGAATAATGAGCCGCAAATCTAAAGTCTGATAGCCAAAAATACAAATAGAGTTTTAAACCTTTATTAAATGATTTTTTGATAACTTATTTTATATTAAAATTAATTTAAACCTATATATTTGTCTGAAAATTAATCAGGCTTGTTTTGGTTGATGATTTGTAAGCATTAAACTTAAAATTAAATAAATATGAATTTTCCTGCAGAATTAAAGTACACAAAAGACCACGAATGGGTTCGTGTTGAAGGTAATGTAGCAACTATTGGCATTACTGATTTCGCTCAAAAAGAATTGGGTGATATTGTTTATGTAGATATTACTACAATTGGTGAAACTGTTGCCAGAGAAGAAATTTTTGGTACAGTGGAAGCTGTAAAAACCGTTTCAGATTTATTTATGCCAATTTCTGGTAAAGTTTTAGAGATGAATAAAGATATCGATAGCTCTCCGGAATCAGTAAATAATGATGCATACGGAAAAGGTTGGATGATTAAGGCAAGTATTGATAACGAAACTGAATTAGCTGATTTATTATCTGCTGATGATTACAAAGCATTAATAGGAGCATAGTTTTAAATAATTTATATTTAAACCTTCTGTGAAAACAGAAGGTTTTTCTTTTTTATATTCTTTTTGCTTGAACAAAAAGAACCAAAAATTCAAGGCAATTCGCCAACCTCCATTTGCCCCGTAATAGCTTCTCGAATGGCGGTTCGCTCCGAATTGCCAAAGTCAGCCGCACTATTACCAACGTATGCAGTAATTTTAAAAAATACAATTAACAACAATAATAATCTGCGCTAGTCCTCGTTATCTGAGGGAAACCACTATGATAAAACTATTTTTAAAATATAGTCTTTTAGCCGCCATTTTTTGGACGCTTATAATTTTTATACTTTGCTGCACGCCGGGTAAATATGTGCCAACGGCCCATTGGCTCGAATTATTGAGTTTTGATAAGTTTGTTCATGCCAGTATATTTTTTGCTCTTACTTTTTTATGGCTTTTAGTTGGGTTTAAAAAAAATAAGTTGTCTTTAAGTTTTATGATTTTTATCATCATTGCATGTATAGGGTATGGTAGTTTATTAGAAATTATGCAAGCCAAAGTTTTTAGTGATCGAAGCGGCGATTGGCTCGATTTTATTGCTAACAGTTTTGGTTGCCTTATGGGATTGTGGTTTTTTAGTAAACAAAAATTTAGATTGAGCCAAACAGTTTAAGATCTTGGCAATTCTATTTTCCGTAAATCAAACTTTCAAAACTTTTTAACTTTCAAAACTTTTTAAGTTTATATATAGTAATTTCGAACTCAAAAAACAAAACTATGTCAACTACTACCGAACATATCAAATGCCTTATCATTGGCTCTGGTCCCGCTGGATACACTGCAGCTATTTACGCATCTCGCGCTGATTTACACCCAGTTGTTTATACTGGTTTAACGCCAGGCGGACAATTAACTGAAACTACAGAAGTAGATAATTTTCCGGGTTACCCAAAAGGAGTTACTGGACCAGAATTAATGGAAGATTTAAAAGCTCAAGCAGAGCGCTTTGGAACTCAAGTTCGTTTTGGATTAGCTACTAAAGCTGATTTAAACTCATCGCCAAAACGAATTTGGATTGATGAAACTACTGAAATTACAGCTGATACCGTAATCATTTCAACTGGAGCATCTGCTAAATGGTTGGGGCTAGAAAACGAAACACGTTTACGAATGAATGCAGGTGGTGTTTCGGCTTGTGCAGTGTGTGACGGCTTTTTTTATAAAGGACAAGATGTTGCAATTGTTGGTGCAGGTGATACTGCTGCAGAAGAAGCAACTTACTTATCTAAATTGTGTAAAAAAGTTTATATGATTGTGCGTAAGGATGAAATGCGCGCCAGTAAAGCCATGCAACATCGTGTTAAAAATACAGCCAATATTGAAATTATTTACAATAGCGAAACCCATGATATTTTAGGGAAAGAAACAGTTGAAGGAGTTGTTGTAAAAAATGGTTTGACCAATGAATTACGTAACTTAGATGTAACTGGTTTTTTTGTGGCAATTGGTCACAAACCAAACACAGATATTTTTAAAGGCCAAATCAATATGGATGAATTAGGATATATTGATGTAATTGCAGGCTCAACAAAAACAAACCTTGAAGGTGTTTTTGCGGTTGGTGATTGTGCCGACAAAACATACCGACAAGCAGTAACGGCTGCTGGTAGTGGCTGCATGGGCGCATTGGATGCTGAAAGATATTTAGCGGCATCCGGAAAACATTAATAATAATATAACTTTACTTACTAAATTATTTTGCTATTTTACATAAAAATTTGCAAATAGGATAATTATGACATTTAATAGATTAACACTTTTTATAATGACATTAGTAATAACTAATGTGATTTTTTCGCAAACTTTTTCAAATCAGCCATCAGCATCATCTAAACTCTATATAGCTAAAGAAATAATTGACATTGATTATGGCATTATGATGTACAATAAATTAGTGCCAATGATGGGTGGCGATTCTGTAAGATATTCACAAGAAGGAGTTAAGGCGCAAAATTACCAAGAAGATTATTATGTTAGCGGAAAGTTATTGCATAAAGGATTTTATGCGGATGGTACTATTAAAGTATTTAAAAACTATTATGAAAACGGACAAGTTGAACGTTCTTTTTCGAGTACGGATGTGAAGCGTGGTAAATTAGAAATTTTTTATGAGGATGGTAAAGTAAAATCGTCTGTCAATTATTATCAGGGAAATCCGCAAAATCAATATGATTTTTTTAAGAATGGAACTCCTGAGTATATTGAAGAAAATGATAAGAATATAGAGTATTTATTCAAGAGAAATTCATTTTACGAAAATGGATTACCGGCTTCAATATTTGAATTAGTTGATAAAAAAACTAAGACTTACATTAAAAAAGAGTTTTATGAAAGTGGTCAATTAAAAGAAGAGGGCTCAATGCTTTTTAGAAAAGATTTAGGAGATTACCAGAAAGAAGGTATTTGGAATTATTACGATGAAAAAGGCAACGTTATAAAAACAGAAAAATATCAAGCTGGAGAAAAGTTATAAAAAAATAAATAAAAAAGAGCCTTATTAGGCTCTTTTTTATTTGCAAGTTAATTTTCTTCACTTGCAACTGCTAGCTTCATTTTTCGTATAAACGCATCTTTTTTAGATGGGCTACATGTTGTAAACTGAAACGTAGGACCAGTTTTCACATCTTGTTTTCTGTCTTTTGATTTTAGTTCCTTAATTGAGTTGTTAAATTCTGCATTACTACTCACTACGCTCAATACCCCTTTAAAATAATAAAAGTAATACCATGTTTGCGGGTCTAATTCAAAATACAAAGTGAAATTATCTCCACCTTTTTTTCGTTGAATTTGAATGTAACCTGGAACCTGTTTGTAAATTTCAGTTTTATTAATTGTACCTAAACCAATTTTTACAATCGATAAAAACGAACGACTAGGTTTATCGTACTTCATTTCTGTATTTGTAATTAAAAATGTTTTTTCAAATTCATCAGGGAATTTCTTAATATTTCCATTTAAATTTAAGTCAGCAATTACCTTATCTCCCTTTTCTTTCCCTAATATTTCAGTAATACCTTTTGTAAATACAATATTGCTAAAATCAATAGGCTGCATTGTACTATTAAAAACTTCAATGTCTTTAATCATTTTTTTTAGAGCTCCTTTGTCAAAAAAGAAATCAATGGTAGACATTAATTCAAATGTTGCAGAATCATTTATTGTACTATGTGTAGCAATTCCTATTGTATTAAATTTTACCTGCCCAAAATCTGCTCCTAAGTCCATTTTACCCTCAGCATAAACTTTACAATCATTCGTATTTAAGCTAATATAATTACCAGGTAGCGATTGTTCTATAAATTTATCTTTGTTGGTAATTCTATATTCTCCTGACACCTTATCAAAACCTAAGAAACCATTTGCACTAATTACGTCAACATCTTTTCTTCCACCTCTTAAAGACACAAAGGATGAATATACCATATTTGTATCTTGACCATAAATTATTGCCGAACCAACGGGTTTACCATTCATATCGGTTGTGTTTTCAGGTAAAGGAATTAGAATTTCAGAAGGGTCGATTTCTCCATTAAATTTTAAATACGCTTTCCCAATTTTTCCACAAGCGTGAACAATTTTTGTACCTCCATCATAAGTTAAAAATTTATTTGATGCATATAAAAATACTTTTCCTGCAAAACTAAAATAATCGTTAAACTGAAATTTAGACTCTTCTGAAATGATTCCTTCAGAAACTGTTTGACCAGAAGTATCTGGTTTAATAGTATTAAATTTAATTAAATAAGCTTTTTTGTTTTCGTCTAAATATTCATAATCACCGGTTGCTAAATAACTTTTTCGTCCAAAAATATTTGCTCTAACATTCTTAATGGTATGATATTTAGTAACTGTATTTGCAAGTATACTTGAGTTTTTTAAGGTGTCCATAACGGCACTTCTATAAACAACTACTTTTCCTGAATCAGGAAATAATCTTGCATCGGCTACATTAATAAACGGAACATTAATACAATTAATAATACATTTTCTTAAATTGTATTTTGCAGCAGGTGCTAAAAATTTAAGAGAATCTTGTTTAGGATGCACAGAAATAAATTGCGGTCCTGCTAAGTCTAATGCATTTTCTATATTTCCATCTAATTTTTTGTTTTCATCTCCTAATTGTATTTCTTCACTATCCATAAACCACTTAAATCGCTCCATGTAAGCTATATATTGATTTTTAGGAAACTTCACAATAGATGCTTTTCCGTTAGCAACAAACTCACCAACTCTTTTATCTAAATCTATTTTTGCATTAACATTATCCGATGTAAATGATAAACCTTCCTCATCAATTGCTTTTAAATGAAAGTTGGCAGTATCAGAAAAAATTTGATGTTGTTTAAATAATATGTTAGTTGATACAATATCAGCCTTTATCATATCTACAACTCCATTTCCATGCAACTCTTTTGGGTTTAAAGAATATTTTCCGTTAAATATACATTTGCCGTTAAAGAGTTTAAATGGACTTGCTTTATTTGTTGCATTCATTAAATCTTTGTATGGCATCCAATGCACAAATACAGTATCGCCCTGAGTTTGTGGAAATTCAGTTGGGTTAATTTGTTCTTTTACCTCAAATGAGTTTGCCATTGTATTCATACTATCTGGAAAGAAAATAAAATCTTTTGATTTTGTAACTGATGTTACATAATTTAAATCTCCATCAGCTCTTAATCCGTTATTGCTTAACTTAATCTCATTTTCAAATTTTGCTTTACCACCATATACCTGAAAACCGCCTGGCGGAGTTTTTCTTATAAATCCTAATGAGTAATCTTTTTGAAGAGATAATTGCTCTCTAAATGTTGGAAAAATATCTGCTGAAGAGAATTCACCGTCAAATATTAAACCTTCATTTCTAAAGTTATCTAAGCTATCCATGGTAAATGGGTCAAGTTTATAATAAAATTTATCACGATTATATACTCCCTTAAATATGTTTTTTTTATCATAGTAAGTATAACTTTCTTTAAAACTTTGAAATGATGGAAAGGTTGGTGCTTTTGCCCATCCACTATGGTTTCTGGGCGCATCAATTCGTAGTTCACCATTTAAATTTTCGATAACAGTTTTTACTCTTTTAAACGAAAAATTACCATTAATATCTGTCTCTCTCGAAACAACATATATTCGGCAAGAGTCAATCGTTTTCATTTTTAATTTAAAAAGATCATAATCAAAAACAAAATCTTTACCATGAAATTCAAATTTACCGGAAGCTACAGTGCCTGAAAAATCAATAGTTCTATTTTTCTTTAAAACCAATTCGTTATGTTTTGGAAACATAAAAACTTTTTGAGTATCACTTAATAAAATGCTTTCAACGCCTCTTATAGTAATATCATAAGAGTTATTAACCAAGCTCATAGTTGCATTATTTTGAATAGGAGCATGCTTTCTGTATTCTTCAGAAAAGAAAGAGCGAATGGTAATAATATCGTAATCTTTCTCGTGTTTTGAATTTTTAAGATAATCGAATAATCGTGGTCTAATAGTTACCAAATCAGTTTCTGGTTCATAATAGATTAAGCCAAAATTAGCCATTTTAAAAATAATGGGTCTTAAATCTACCGCTAGATTCTTAACATATTTTGCAAAATCTACAACTGTAAATGATACGTTATTGCCATTATTGTTATAGTAATCATTCATTTTATTAACTAGGCTAATGCTTTCCATGCCCTTTATGGCTTCTAGCCTTCCTCTAGAAAAGAAATCTTGAGATTCAAAAAAAGCCTCGCCTTGATTGTTAGTTGGTAAAAAATTAAATTCAATTTTTGGTTCATCAATTTTCCAGACTAGTTGTTCAAAGTACATATCTACTTTGTGATAAGTGTTAAAGTAAGGTGATTTTTCAAGTCCATCATCTGTTCTTAAAAGAGTAACTGTTTTTTTATCGACTTGATAAACAAAACTTAACCCAGGGTGAATGATAGAATCTTTTTCTAAATAAAATTTTACAGCAGCTGGTTTTGCATTTATTTTTTCTTTAGTCATAGAAAATGATCGTGCTGAAATTTCTAGGAATCTTGCATTATTTCTTTTAAAAAGAAGTTTTGCCAGACTTTTAGCGCTACCAGATCCAACAAATTTATTACCACGCATTCCAAATCCCCCATCAAAATCTACATCAGGATAAATATTTTTTACAACCAAACGTTTACTGTATGAATCGAAGCGGGGATAGGTTGGCTCCCCATTTTCTGTTACAATTTTATCATTTACTCTTCCTTTTTGAGGTACATCAAAATATTGTTTACCAATAAATGTAGCAGAGTCAGATATATATCCACCAGTTCTACATTCTAAAGTAACTCTAATTAAATCGGCATATACATCATCACCAACACCGGTTCTTTTCCAACTTAATCTTCCACCATTACCTGAAAATTTTCCCCAAGATGGATAGTAAACACCTTGAATATTTTCTATGGAGATCGAATCACCTCTTGGGCTAGAACCAATTAATGTGAACTTTGGAAATATAACTTTTGGCAGTGAGTCAAATTCAAATTTATAATTAGTTTCTAAGCTTTTATAACTATAGGTTGGCGATTTATAAAAAGTATTATTTGAGAAAATGTTTTCACTCATTTCTAAGTATTCACTAAAATTTTTTAAATTTTTAGAATTAAATATTTTCTCGATACATAATTGCCAATTATCAAATACCTCAGGGTTTTGTTTAGAATTAATAAAATTAACCACAGCATTTAAATAGCTAATATAATAAGGATAGGGTTTTAGTTTTCTCAGTAACATCGTGTTACTAGTTTTATAAATTGCTGATCTATATTTGCTTGAAAAATCAGGTGATTTCCATGCTTTACTAAATTCATTAATATATTCTTCAGCATCTTTTTTATTAGCAGAATTGTCGTAGAAGTAATTGTTTAATTCTTTTATAAATTTTATAGAATCTGTGCTAAATTGTGTAATTTTTTGAGCATTTGTAACAGTTGTTGTTACAATAAATAGCAAAGTGAATATGAGTTTCTTTATCATAAATATTATTTGTTGTACATCAAATATATTGATAGCAATTTATATTTGATGCACATTTTACAAACAAAAATTTATACTTTTATATCTCATTAAACTTAAAACAAATTATTTAAAATTAAATCGTATGCCATCTTTTGATATAACAAGTAAAGCTGATACTCAAACATTAGATAACGCAATTAATGTAGCCAAAAAAGAAATATTAAACAGATTTGATTTTCGTGATTCAAAAAGTGAAGTAGAATTAAATAAAAAGGATTTGATCATTACGATTGTTACAGAGCATGATATGAGATTAAACGCTATTTTAGATTCAATTCATAGCCGTATGCTTAAACAAGGCTTAGACCCTCGTTGTTTGGATGAAAGTAAAGCTCATTATCCATCAGGAATGATTATTAAAAAAGAAATTAAAATTCGTCAAGGAATTGAAAAGGAAGCCTCAAAAAAAATCTTAAAAGATATTAAGGACAGTAAATTAAAAGTTACTGCACAAGTGATGGATGACATCATAAGGGTTTCTGGCAAAAGTATTAATGATTTGCAAGCTGTAATAGCACTATGCAGAAAAGGAGATTACGAAATCCCTTTGCAATTTATTAATATGAAATAGCCATGTTTGCTAAAACAAAAACACTAAAGATTAAACTGGCTAAACCATCCCGAATCAAGTTCGGGACAATTTATGACAACTAAAAAACAATAATATCTACATATGAAATAATTCTTTATCTGAATACCATATTTCTCTCAAATCCTATTTTTATTGGTTTATAAGTAAATTATTCAAAAAAATAATACTCAGTAAATCAATACTTTACAGCGAATATATAAATCATTTAAAAAAACTTTAAAAAAAGAGTTTGGGATTAAGAAAAACTTATTACATTTGCAGCCCGTTATTTGAGGTTGTAGAATGAGAGAAGTTGGAGACAAATTTATTTTTAAGAAAATTAAAAATAAATTTGGTTGTTAGGAAAAGGATATGTAATTTTGCAGCCCGCAAACGAAAAGCGGACGTTCATTAAGAGATTTATTAGTAGAGAGTGAGAAATCACGATAAGCTAAAAAATATATTAGGTTAGGCAACTAACTAAGTTCTTTGAAAAAATTGAAACCAAAAAATGTAGCAGGTAACTCTAAAATAAAAGAGAGTACATCTGAATTGGTTTTGCAGTGATGCAAAATCTTTAAAATACATGCTAGACCC
>JBILOV010000259.1:0-3257 GCA_044374335.1 Bacteroidia bacterium
CTTCTGAAGTGGTTATTGATACAAAATAAACACCTGATGACATCGTATTATTTAGGATAATCAAAAATTCATTAGCTTGTTTTTCTACTAATGTGAAATCAATAATATGACCTAATACATCTGTTAATATAATGGTTTGAGGTTGTTGATTTAATGTAAACCCAATTTGTTGTTTTGTAGGATTTGGAAATAGTCTAAAATTTGAATTCAAGCCTATTTCTGTTACATTAACATTTGTTCCATTTAATAAATTATGCGCTCTGCACATATTGGGGATACCCCAACCATAATTATTATCAGGCGATAATGCTTGAGAAGCTGAGGCTTTTAAAGCTTGCAATATTTGCATATTTGTTTTTGTAGGATTAGCCTGCCATAAACACGCAACAGCTCCAGCTAAAATAGGTGTTGCATAAGAAGTTCCATTGCCAGAACTAAAATTAAAGCCAGGATTACAAACATAAGATCCCTGCCCCATTGAACTTAAATCAGGTTTAATTCTTCCATCTGCCGTTGGACCAATAGAACTAAAACTAGAATGCGTACCACTTGCATCTACTGAGCCAACTGTACAAATACTATCTGCATCAGCCGGAATTCCAATATAAGTCCAAGCACTAGCGCCTTCATTTCCAGCGGCATTTAATACAAAAATACCTTTACGAGCTGCCATTGTTGAGGCGATAGAAGCAACAGATGTTTTACCATTTAAATCGGCATAAATATGATTTTGGGATGAGATATCAAAAGTTGTATACCCTAGAGATGTTGTTGCAATATCAGCACCAACACTATCAGCAAACTCTGCAGCAACTACCCAATTATTTTCTTCAATAATTTTTTCGCTAAACACATCTTCAGAGCGCAATAACCAATAACTCGCTTTTGGTGCGGTCCCAATTAACTGTCCCGGAGTATTACCTGCCATTAATGATAAGCAATTAGCTCCATGCAAATAATCTTCGTAAACAGATGTATTTCCTTGAACATAATCTCTAGTTCCTAATAATCTTCCTTCATTTCTTAAGGAATCAAATACTTGATTAATATTTACCTGACTAAAACCCGCATCAATAACGGCAATAATCATATTTTGACCTCTAAATCCATTTTCATGCATACAATCAGCTCCAATTTGGTTAGCCTGAGTAAATGATGGACCATAATTATAAGACGACACGTTTGATGATTTTTTAAGTACTTGTTCAGTAATATCAAATGATACCTCTTCATCAGCCTTGGTTTTAATAAAGCGTGCTACCGGCGAAGTATTTAATACACAGGTTAAACTATTAATTGCTGTTAACTGAGATGGATTTGAAATAATAACTATTGCTGCATTCATCCATTTTGAACGTTGAAACACCTGAGCTCCAGTTGCATTTACTTGATTAATGTAAGTTTGATTTACAGGAATATCAGTAATGTCAATGGCAATTCCTTGATTTGTTCTTCTTAATATAGATTTTGAAGTGAGGTAAGTACTCGGATTTCCAATTGTATATGGAGAACCATTTTTATCTTTAAATTTTACCCAATATTTTGTGAAAGTTTGAGATTGTATTGAATTTGCTAATGAAAACAAAAAGCAAATAATAAATAATGATTTTATTTTATTCAATTCCATGAGTAATATAAGTTAGTTTGTATATAACACCTTTTTCTATTCTTTGTTCAACAGGTATCAGTAAACCGGTAATTGGGTCAAATTTTGGTGCAGCATATAAATCTTTAATTTCTCTATAAACCAAACCTACATCTTTAGCATATTTTTCAATATAATACTCACGATGTATCACATTATTTTTATCATTTTTTTGTACAACTAATAAAACATTATCAAAGTTAGTTCCATTAATTGTTTCTGATTTATTAATATAATCGTAAGTATAATTCCATTCGCCTAAAGTATTAAGTGCGTTTCCGTTCCAAATTGCATCTTCCTTTATAGGAAATGAAAGTTTAGTAAATCTAACATCTTCTTCAACTACTTCTAATGTTGTATTTGTTTTTGTGTAATTCCAAACATCCTTTATTGTCCAAGCTATATTGTCATAACTAATTAATGGATTGTACATTTTAATATACCGAACTAATTTAATAGCTTGTCTTCCTTGATTATCAATATAAATTTCTTCTAGCTTTTCTTTTATACGATATTTTGTATAGGTTGTATCATTTGCAAAATCATCATAAATAGTTGAATCTACATCATAAACAACGAATTTCCCTATTTTTACAGGAGCATAGTCTAATCCAACATCTGGTGGAGATTCTATCTTTTTTTTACAGGAAACTCCTATAAAAATAAAAATACAACAAAATAATATGTACTTAATAAATTTGATAATTAAAATTACTAATAAATTATCGGTAAAACAATGCTAAATAATTATAAATTCGTGCAAAATTTAATTCCTATGGCAGATTTTTCTAAACATAAATTTGGTACAAAAGCAATACATGCTGGTGCCGATCCAGATCCATCAACAGGTGCTATTATGACACCAATTTTCCAAACCTCTACTTACGTTCAGGAATCACCAGGAACCAATAAAGGTTATGGATATGCGCGTGGTAAAAATCCAACTCGCGAAGCATTACAAAAAAACATTGCAGCTTTAGAAAACGGTAAACATTGCGTTTGCTTTAGCAGTGGCATGGGAGCAACAGACGCTGTTATGCGTATGTTACGCCCAGGCGATGAAGTTATTACTGGTGATGATTTATATGGTGGTTCATACCGTATGTTCACTAAAATTTATGAGAATTATGGTATCAAATTTCATTTTATTAATTTAACAAATGCGGATAATATTAAGCAATATATTAATGCTAATACAAAATTAATTTGGGCAGAAACACCAACTAACCCAACCATGCAAATTATAGATATTGAAGCTTGTGCAAAAATTGCAAAAGACAATAACCTATTATTAGCGGTAGATAATACCTTTGCCTCTCCTTATTTGCAAAACCCTTTAGCTTTAGGTGCTGATATTGTTATGCATTCGGTTACTAAATACCTTGGCGGACATAGTGATGTAGTTATGGGCGCATTAATTACTAATAGCGATAAATTACACGAACAAATTTATTTTATATTAAATAGTTGTGGCGCAAATCCTGGTCCTATGGATTGCTTTTTGGTTATGCGCGGTATTAAAACTCTACATTTGCGCATGGAACGTCATTGCTTTAATGGTCGTATAATTGCCGAATATTTAAAAACTCATCCACGGATTGAAAAAATTTAT
>JBILOV010000260.1:0-3255 GCA_044374335.1 Bacteroidia bacterium
AAAGTAAATACAGTTCAAAATGGCCCGTTCGTCTAGGGGTTAGGACGCATCCCTTTCACGGATGAAACACGGGTTCGATTCCCGTACGGGCTACACAAAAACGCTTTAAGTCTCTGTTAATCAAGTATTAGCAGAGATTTTTTAGTTTTTTGGGAAACATATGGGAAACAAAATAGACAAACAACAAATCAAGTCCAAAAGTTGTTGAGTAAAAAACAATGAAATGATTTTGTATTAACACAACTCAAAACTGTTTAATACCCAAATTTCACGTCCATTTATTAAATGTCTTGCTCTAGAATCTTAAAAGTCTACTTTTTAGGATTATATAAAAATAAATTTACAATCATTAGTTGTTGTCTTTCGTTAAAAAAACTGACAACAAACTAATAAATAAATTTACGTAAATGGTACTGGTTATTTCGCAATCAAATTACAAATGTATTACTTCTCCATAAGCTGCTGCTGCTGCTTCCATAATAGCTTCGCTCATTGTTGGGTGAGGATGAATTGTTTTAATTAATTCATGTCCAGTTGTTTCTAATTTGCGAATTGCAACAATTTCTGCTATCATTTCAGTAACGTTAGCACCTATCATGTGAGCTCCTAAAATCTCTCCATACTTAGCATCAAAAATTAATTTAATAAATCCATCTTTTGCGCCAGAAGCACTTGCTTTTCCGGATGCTGAGAAAGGAAACTTACCAATTTTTAAAGTATAACCTGCCTCTTTAGCTTGTTTTTCGGTCATACCAACACTTGCAACCTCTGGCTGGCAATACGTGCAACCTGGTATGTTTTTATAATCAATTGGTTCTGTATGCACACCTGCAATTTTCTCAACGCAAGTTATACCTTCTGCACTGGCTACGTGCGCTAATGCCTGACCAGGGACACAATCTCCAATAGCATAATATCCCGGAACGTTAGTGGCATAATATTTATCAACTACAATTTTACCTTTATCTGTTGCAATACCAACTGTTTCTAAACCTAAGCCAGAAATGTTTGCTTCAATACCAACGGCCGATAAAACTATTTCAGCTTCTAAAACTACAGTTCCTGTTTTTGTCTTTACAGTTGCTTTACTAATGTCTCCTTTAGTATCAACGCTCTCAACTGATGCCTCTGTCATGATATCAATACCAATTTTCTTCAACGATTTTTCTAATTGTTTAGAAACTTCTTCATCCTCTACAGGAACTATATTTGGCAAAAACTCAACAATGGTAACTTTAGTTCCCATTGTAGCATAAAAATACGCAAACTCTACTCCTATTGCTCCTGAACCAACTACCACCATTGTTTTTGGTAATTTTGGTAAAGTCATAGCTTCGCGATAACCAATAATTTTTTTACCATCTTGCGGTAAATTTGGCAACTGACGAGAGCGTGCTCCAGTTGCAAGAATAATATGTTTAGCTTCAACTGTACTTAATTTTCCATCTGCTGCTTTTACATCTACTTTTTTTCCGGCTTTAACGGTTGCCGTTCCCATAATGACATCAATTTTATTTTTTTTCATTAAAAACTGAATACCCTTACTCATACCGTCTGCAACATCACGACTACGTTTAATAACGGCTCCAAAATCTGCTTTAATATTATCTGCACTAATTCCATACTCTTTTGCGTGGTTTAAATACTCAAATACCTGAGCACTTTTTAATAAGGCTTTAGTTGGTATACATCCCCAGTTGAGGCAAATTCCTCCAAGGCTTTCTCTTTCAATAATGGCAGTTTTTAATCCTAATTGAGAAGCGCGAATAGCAGTTACATAACCGCCTGGTCCACTTCCTATAACAATAACATCGTAGTTCATAGTGTATTTTTTGGTGGCGCTAATATAAAGTTTTTTTTATTTAATTTAGTTTAAAGGATATTTAAGTGATAAGAATTTTAATTAATATTTGAGTGTGTGGCTAAAATCAAACAAGGCATCACTTCAAGTAATGACTATTCGTGGCTTATAACTCTGGTCTTTTCATTCGGTTCTTAACTAAACAATAAAGTACAATTATAAAATTTTAATTTTTTAAACACTTTAATATCGATCTCTTTTGCGAAATAATAGGCTTTAAAGCTAAATAATACTTTGATATATGGTTTTTTTTTTATTACTTTTGTATTGTGTAAAAACAACACCTAAATCCATAATTATGAGAAAAGCCAGAGTTCTTTTTGTGTCGCAAGAGATTACCCCTTATTTAGATGAAAGTCATATTGGAAAGATTGCTAGAAGATTACCACAAGCCATTCAAGAAAGAGGAAAAGAAATAAGAACTTTTATGCCAAAATATGGCAATATAAACGAAAGACGTCATCAATTACACGAAGTAATTCGTTTGTCAGGTATGAATATTGTTATTAATAATGCTGATCATCCTTTAATTATTAAGGTTGCATCTATCCCTACAGCTCGTATGCAGGTATATTTTATTGATAATGATGATTATTTTCAGCGTAAATCTGTTTTAACAGACAAAGCAACTGGAAAATACTTTGATGATAATGATGAACGTACTGTTTTTTTTAACCGTGGAGTTATTGAAACTGTCAAAAAATTAGGATGGGCGCCAGATGTAATACACTGTCATGGATGGTTTACAGGATTAATTCCTTTATATATTAAAAAAGCATTTACCGAAGATCCATTATTTGCCGAAACAAAAATTATCTTTACAATTTACGAAGAGGAATTTACGAAATCTTTAAATAAAAAAATTATAGATAAAGCAATAATTGATGGGGTTACAAAAAAAGAGCTGAAACATATGGAAGACGCTACCTATATTAATTTAATGAAGTTGGCTATTGATTTTTCTGATGGCATTTCATTTGGCAGCGAAACAATTAATTCAGAGGTTGAAAAATATGCAAAAAAATCAGGGAAACCAATTTTAGAATTTAAAGGTGAAGCTGAATATGCAGATGCATATAATGAATTTTATGATTTAGTTTTAGAAAATAATACTATTTTAGCAGACTAATAAATTATACACTTTTAACTATTTTAAACGCATAATTTTAAGTAATTATGCGTTTTTAATTACATATCATGACCAAATTAAGAATAGGATTACTTTTATTTAGTTTCATAATTGTGTTTTCTTGCAAAAAACAAGACGACAACAGTATACTTGGACTTGATGTTCAACCCGAAAATGATTTAGTAGGATTAACAATTTCAGACACAGCCTCTGTATTTATGTATACTCAAAGAGTAGATTCTGTAAAATCATACAATGACCAATA
>JBILOV010000261.1:0-3248 GCA_044374335.1 Bacteroidia bacterium
TTTAAACCATGCATCTAAGCCTACAAAAAATGGCTCCGACCAAACATAAAACTTACTGCGTTTACTAGGATCTTTTCTAACCAGCTTAGCATTTAACATCGGAGTTAAGGTTAACGATACAAAAGCCGAAATTAAAACAGCTCCAGCAATCACAACTCCAAACTCCCTAAACAAACGACCTACAAATCCTTCTAAAAAAATTACTGGCATAAAAACGGCTGCTAAAGTTAACGAGGTAATTATAACAGCAGTATAAATCTCTCGAGTTCCTTCTATGGCTGCCATTTTTGGCGACAAGCCTTTTTCTAATTTCTTGAAAATATTTTCAGTAACCACAATACCATCATCAACAACTAATCCAGTTGCCAGTACAATCGCTAACAAGGTTAAAACATTAATAGAATAATCCATTAAATACATAATAAAAAAAGCACCAATTAAGGAAACAGGAATATCAATTAAAGGACGGAAAGCAATTAACCAATCTCTAAAAAATAAATAGATAATTAGAATTACCAATAGCAATGCAATGACTAATGTCTCCCCTACTTCAGTCACTGACTTTTTAATAAAACGCGTATTATCTAGCGCAATATTGATGGTATAATCTTTCGATAATTCTTTTTTTAATACTTCATATCGTTTATAAAACTCATCCGAAATATCAATATAATTTGCACCTGGCAATGGCACTAATGCTAATCCTACCATTGGTATACCAGACTCTTTTAAAACAGTAGATTCATTCTCGGCACCCAATTCAACTTTTGCCACATCTTTTAATCGAACGATACTATTATTGCTTTCTTTAACAATCATGGTTTCAAATTCGGTAACTGTTGATAGTCGACCAATTGTATTAACGGTTAGCTCCGTTTTATTTCCTTCAATTTTACCGGAAGGTAAATCTACATTTTCTCTATCCAACGCTAGTTTCACATCTAGCGGCGTCAAATTATAGGCCGCCAATCGATCTGGTTGCAAACGTATCCTCATTGAATAACGGCGCTGTCCCCAAATTTGCACTGTACTTACACCAGATATAGTTTGTAAATTTTGAGATAGCACATTCTCAGCATAATCACTCACTTCCAATAAAGAACGTGTATCACTAACTAATGTCATTGAAATAATTGGATCGGAGTTAGCATCTGCTTTAGATACAACTGGCGGTGCATCAATATCCTGAGGCAATTGCTTAACTGCTTGCGAAACTTTATCGCGCACATCATTTGCAGCTGCCTCTAAATTAGAGCTTAAATTAAACTCAACGGTAATAATACTTGAGCCTTGATTGGAAGAAGAAGATAAAGTTCTTATTCCATCAATACCATTAATGGCTTTCTCTAACGGTTCGGTAATTTGCGACTGAATAACATCCGCATTGGCACCGGTATAACTTGTACGAACAGTAATTACAGGAGGATCAACAGAAGGAAACTCTCGAACTCCTAAATAGTTGAATCCAATAACACCAAACAAAACAATGATGATTGAAAATACAGTTACTAATACAGGTCGTTTGACACTTAATTCGGCTAAATCCATCTTAATTACCTGATTTTAATAATTTCAATTCAGACTCTTTTTTTACTGATAATAATCCTGTAGTAATAACAGTATCGCCAACCTTCACACCATCTATAATCTGAATTAAATCATCTGTTCTTACACCAATAGTAACAGGCACTTCTGCTGCAATGCCATTTTTGCTAATAAACAGTTTTTGCCCTTTTAAAGTTGAAATAACACATTGCGTTGGAACCATTAATGCGTTTTCAGTTGCTCCTAAATTAGCAAACACTTTTACATAACTACCGGGGTAGAACGGCTGAGCACCATCATATTTTGCCCTTGCTTTAATAGTTTTAGTTAATTCATCAACCATAGGTTCTATAGCATAAATAGTAGCTTGATGTAACTCCTTACTACTCTCTCCCGAAAAATTAATTTTAATACCCTTTTTAAATAAACTACTGTATTTTTCAGGAACAGAAAATTCAACATACAATGGCTTAACCTGCACTAACGAAACAATAGAGGAGTTTGAATTTACAAATGAACCTTCGCTTATATTTTTTAACCCTATAATACCTGTAAAAGGAGCTACAATAGAGGTTTTTGCTAATTGTGCTAAAATATACGCTTGATCTGCTTTTAAAGAATTTAATTCGTTTTGCTGCATATCAAATTCTTCTTGACTAATACCATTAATTTCAATCAGCTTTTTTACGCGTTCCAACTTTTGTTCTGATAAAGTAATTTGTGATTTAGATTTTAATAATTGTGCTTGCAAATCAGCATCATTTAATTTTACTAATACACTACCTTTAGTAACAGTTTCACCTTCTTCAAAATAAATTGCCATCACCTTCCCGCTTACTTCGGGAACAATATCTATTTGATTTAAAGCGCCAACTTTTCCGGTTGCAAAAACATCATTATTAAATACGGTTGATTTTACAACAAAATAATTAACTGCTACAGGACCTTTATTTTTTCCTTTAGCAGGAGATGCTGAATCTTCTTTTTTAGCAAAGAAAATGAATTTAGAAGCGATTACTAAAGCAATAACAACAATAATGATGATCCAATTGGGTATTTTTTTCATTTCTAGATATATATTTTTCTTTATATGAAGCGGCTATTTCCTTTTTTTATGACTGTTTTTGAAAAACAAATCATCCAAATATAACTAATAAAAATATGTAGAATGGCATAACAAACAATCAAATTGATAAAAAAATCATTTGCATCAAAAGTTTTCATTAACTTTATTATCATATTTGCGTTATATATTTAGATTTCAATTTCTCGATAACATAATTAGTATTAAATAAATGAAACACTATCCTCCACTAGCTATTGAAAATTTCGGCAAACACATTCATGGCGATATAGTAGCTTTTAATTGGTTAATAGAAAATAATTACCACGAATTAATTGCCACATTGGATGCTATTAGGGATGATAAAAAAGCCTTTAAATTTTTAATTGATGGCAAGCATTTTGAGTTAGCTGCTTTTGTAAATGCCATTTGGGATGATACTAAAGCATTTAAGTTTTTAATAGATACAAAAGCGTTTGATTGGGCTGCTTGTGCTAATTTTATAAATGGCGATGATAAAGCTGAGCAAGCCTTAAAAGCTGCCGGTAAATTTCATTATGTGGCGGTTGCTCATGCAATTTTAGGACGCATACATGAGGATGGAGATCGAAATACCACACCAACAGGAGTTATTAAAAAC
>JBILOV010000263.1:0-3246 GCA_044374335.1 Bacteroidia bacterium
TCAATTCACCGCTCTGTCTGCTCGCATTTTTGGCAGCCCTACGCGCTATACTAATTAACTTTAATTTTTATTACACTTACATCCACATTAGAATATTAAACGCTCTTATTTGTGGCTATGATTTTGTGCAGCAATACTGGCAAAAATAAAGCAGGGAAGGCATGCGCAGGAGATTATTTTTGTCCAGGGTTCTGGATGAAATGCTAACGGAATCCAGAAATTGCCTATCACAAAATCATAAGCTTTTGGATACTTTTGGCTGCAAAAGTATAAAAAGAAAAAAGGAATCACTCATTCAAAACCCCTCTTTACTAAATAGGAATTACAAGCAAAAATAATTAGTATACTTTAGTGGCATCAAAACTAAAACTATGAAAAAATACTTACTATCCTTTTTATTTTTTGCAATATCTGCTATTGCATCATCACAAATAATAATTACTTCAACAGTCACGAATGTGAGTTGTTTTGGTGGCAGTAACGGTAGTGCAACTGTTTCTGCTACTGGAGGCACAGGGGTTTATACTTACACATGGATACCTACTGCTATAAATTCACCTATCATTACTGGTATAGCAGCTGGGCAATATACAGTAATTGTTATGGATGCAACTATGGCTACAAATTCTTTAGTAGTAACCATTAATCAGCCACCTCAGTTTAATATCATTGCTAATTCAAATAATGCCTGCTTTGGATCTTGTACAGGCAGCGCTTTTCTATCTGCATTTGGTGGCACTCCGCCCTATACTTATGCATGGTCTAATGGTTCAACCGTTCCACAAGTTACGAACCTATGTGCAGGACTATACAATGTTCAAGCAATTGATATGAATGGGTGTATAGTTAGTACTACTGCCGCCATCATTCAATCTCCACAAATAAACGTTTCAGTATCACATACAAATACTACTTGTTTCACAAGTTGTAACGGCTCAGCAAATTTAAACTTAACAGGCGGCACTGGGCCTTTTTATTATCAATGGCTTCCTTCTGGAGTAAATACAACAAGTGTTACAAATCTTTGTGCAGGAAATCAAACAGTCTCAGTTCAAGATGCTTCAGGATGTAGTGTAACACATACTTTTTTTATTGTAACAACTGGAACAATTTCTAATCTTTCGGCAAGTATTACACCAATTAATGAAACTTGTTTTCAATCATTCGACGGGCAAATTAATGTCACATTATCAGGTTCAAATTCAGGACCTTTTTCATATCAATGGAATAATGGAGCCACCTCTCAAAATATAGCAAATGTATCCACTGGTAATTATTGGGTAGAAATTACAGATGGCAGTTCAGGTTGTTTATCTCTTCAAACAACTGTTAATTATACAGGCATTAATTGCGGCTCCATTTCAGGCAACGCTTTTATTGATATCAATAGTGATTGTGTAAAAAATATTGGAGATAATAATGCAACTTATACATCTATTATCCTTAATCCAGGAAACCGCATGGGTTATGCAAATGGAGTAGGTAATTATACGGTAAGTAATTTACCATATGGCACCTATTCTGTTTCGTTAAACAGTTATTACGGAAACTTTGTTCCTACTTGTAGCCAAACCATAATAGCAAGTGTTAATGGCGGAACTCAAAATAGTATTAATAACAATTTATCGGTTGGTTTTAATTCAACTACAAATCCAGATTTAAAAGTATCCGCATACAGTAATGGTATTGTTCCCGGTTTTGTTTGTTATGTTAATTATCAATTAACTAACTTAAATAATGTATCAGCATCCGGATTATTTAAAGCAATTTTACCAACTTCATTTATAGCAAATATAACAAGCGGTAATCCTAATACCTATACAATTTCGGGTGATACTGTTATATGGAATTTCAACAATATAAATTATTCTGGTGGTGGCACATCCTTTATTATCTATTTTACGGTTCCATTAACTGCGCCTTTAGGAAGTGCATTTACTTCTTGTATGTGGGCTCAACCTTTAGTTACTGATTTTAATCCTTTAAATAATTCGTATTGTTATTCTCGCAATGTAACAGGATCATTTGATCCTAACGATAAAACAGTTAGTCCAATTGGAATGGGTACCAGCGGCGACATTGCAGCTACTGAAACAGATTTAACTTATTTAATTCGTTTTCAAAATACAGGAAATGGTCCTGCTGTAAATATTGTAGTGAAAGATACTTTGTCAACTAATGTTGATGTGAATACTTTTGAAATGTTAGGCTCAAGTCATAATTACAATCTTGAAATTTTGCCTAGTAATATTTTAAAGTGGAAGTTTAACAACATTATGTTGCCCGATAGCAATAGTAATGAACCAGGTAGTCATGGTTATATTCAATACCGGATTAAACGAACTAATAATAATACGCCAGGTACTCAAATAAAAAACACCGCTTATATTTACTTTGATTTCAATGAGCCTGTAGTTACTAATACCGCAATCAATACCATTGAAACTGTCACGGGAATTAAAACTTCATTTTTAAACAATGATGAATGGACTGTTTATCCAAACCCAAGTACCGGATCGTTACACATTGTAAATATCAAATCTGTAAAAGAAATAAGTCTATTGCAAATTTTAAACTCAATTGGGCAAACAGTTTTTGAAGAAACAATTACTAATAATTTTAAAAATATTGATTTAAGTAAATTAAGTAATGGTGTTTATTTTGTAAAAATCGTTTCTGATAAACAAAGTGTGATTAAGAGAGTTGTGCTAAGTAATTAAATCGTCCTCCGAACATAGAGAATCGAATATAACTAATTCATATTAAGGGATTTCTTCGGTTTTTGTATTGTTTTATTGGATTTCCTTACCACAATTATAATTCCGATAGCTCGGAGTTTGACTCAGCGACTTATATTTTTGAAAATGTTCCAGTATTTATAATGCTAATTGTAATCAAAAAAAGAGCCACTTATTAGTGGCTCTTTTTTTTAGAAAACATTTAAAGAATTAGTTAATCATTACAATTACACTGCTCCTGATACCTTCAAATATTAGGGAACAAATGTATCTTCCTGGAGCGATTTTTGTCGGAGGATTTACATCCATTTTATTTGAGTCAATAGAGTTTGAGAAAAATGTAGTTGAGTAAATTTCATGTCCGTCATTCATATCGTTTAACACAATTTGCACCTCGTGGTTATTTTCAATTCCTGAAAAATCAACTGTAAACTGACCACTGTTTGGGTTTGGATATACTGTAAACGTAATGTTTTTAGCTTTAATATAATCAACAGAAACAATTTTT
>JBILOV010000262.1:0-3246 GCA_044374335.1 Bacteroidia bacterium
AATGAGTAATATGGCTTGTTCTTTAATAGAACACAAGCGTATTTTTACAACTTTAGCTAAAGCTAAAGCATTAAGAACGTATGTTGAGCCAATCATTAACAGAAGTAAAGATGATTCTACGCATAGTCGTAGAACAGTTTTCTCTTACTTAAAAAGTAAAGAAACTGTAGCATTATTATTTAAAGAAGTTTCTGTTAAAGTTGCTGAAAGAAATGGTGGTTACACTCGTATCATTAAAACTGGAAACAGACAAGGTGATGCTGCGGAAATGGCTTTAATTGAATTAGTTGATTTTAACGAAATTTACTCTAACGGTAAAGCTGCTAAGGTTGAAAAAGCTAAAACAACTCGTCGTAGCCGTGCTAAAAAAACAACTGATACTGCAGGTGCTGAAGATTCTTCAGTTGATAGCGCAGAATAATTTTAATATTAAATTTTATAAAAATCCCCAATTACATTGTAGTTGGGGATTTTTTTTATAGAAAAATTACATATAGTGCTATATAGATATGACAAACCTACATTCAGTCACTTCAATTGTAAGTTGCAAGCTATCTTGAAGTAGTTTGTTGATTATTTATGATGCAAAACTGAAAAGTGGCTCTTTTGAAACTATAGAATATTAAAATTGAAGTGGACTGTTATAATTGGTCAGTTTTGATATAGCTATTTTTCAATTAACTAATAATTTTGCCGTCTGCCATTTCAATAGTGCGGTGTGTTCTGACTGCAAAATCAGGATCGTGTGTTACAATTAATAAAGCCTGATTTTTTTCTTTTACCAAATTATTAAAAATATCAAAAACCAAATCGCTATTTTTTTTATCTAAATTCCCAGTTGGTTCATCACCCATAATGATGAGAGGATCATTTATTAAAGCTCTTGCAATGGCTACGCGTTGTTTTTGACCGCCACTTAGCTGATTAGGAAATTTTAATGCTTGGTCTGTCATATCTAATTTACGTAGTTGTTCCATAGCACGATGTTCAATTTCTTTCAGCGAATATTTTGCTAACTTAATTGCTGGTATCATCACATTACGTAAGACATTATATTCGGGTAATAAATAATGAAACTGAAATACAAAGCCAATATGCTGATTTCTAATCTTTGCTAAATTTGAATCTGTTTTTTTAGATAAGTCATCTCCGTTGATGAGCAGTTCTCCTTCATAATCTGTATCCATTGTTGAAAGGATGTAAAGTAAAGTTGATTTTCCGCAACCAGATTTGCCAACAATTGAAACAAATTCACCTTCATTAATTGACATATTTATATCAGATAGTACTTTAAATTTTAAAGGATCGTAAAAGTATTTATTAATATTTTTTGTTTGGAGTACTGTGTTTGCCATCTTATTTTCCTCTAATAATCTCAACAGGATCTATTTTACTGGCTTTTAGTGCCGGAAATAAACCCGCGATGGTTGTTGTACAAACTGCAAAAATAATTCCGATGATATAATATGCAACTTTGTAATCAATGGGGTATGTTTTAATTGTAGGAAGTGAGGCAGTTTCAAACGGAATTAATTCTATAGCATGACTAAATCCAAATCCAAACAATAATCCAAACAAGCCGCCCGTAATACCAATAATTAATGATAAGGAAATAAAAATCCATTTCACATCATTTCCCGAAAATCCCGTTGCTTTTAAAATGGCAATGGAATCCATTTTTTCATAAATCATCATATTTAAAATATTGTAAATGCCAAAACCAGCCACAATTAATAAAGTAATACCAACTGCATACGAAATAATAGTTCGCACTTTGCTTCCTGTTTCAAATTGCGAATTAGCAGTTTGCGCGTCAATCGCATCAATGTTAAACTTATTTCCAAATTCTTTGGCAAGTTCAGGAGCTAATGCCATATCCGTTAGTTTAACTTGAATATCTGTTATGTAACCTGCCGATTCTCCCAGTAACATTTGTGCAGTTTCTAATGATGTATAGCTCATGGTATTATCAATTTCAGCAATTCCAATTTGACTAATTCCAACTATTTTTAAGTTTACCAGTCCTCCTTTTAATGTTGTAATTTTTATGATATCACCAACAATTACCATCATTTTTTCTGATAAACCTTTGCCTATAATAATAGTATTGCCTTCATTATTTAAATCAAAAACGTCTCCTTCAATAATATAATCACTTACTTTAAATAAATGTTCTTCTGCCGGAACATCTATACCATTTATCAAACCTGTAATTTCAATATTTCCTGTGTTATAAAATACAGGAACCGAAACTTTAGGTGCAACGTCAATAATTCGCGAATCCTGTTTTAATGAATTAATAATTGATTTACTATTATAAATTTCTTGTCCTCTGTCTTTTGGTTTTATTGAATTGATAAAATTGGTAGCGTTCCTAAATTTTTTTGATAAAGTAATAGGTTGTTCTTTAGTTGGTTTTATTTCGTTATATAATCTAACATGAGGCGTGCGATTCAACATTAATCCATCTAATAAATTATTTAAACCATTCATAAAACTTACCAATGTAATGAACATGGCAATTCCAAATGTAACACCAACCGCTGCAACAATAGATTGTTTTAAGCGCGCTTTAATTAAGTTGAAGGCAATATCTATAATGAGTTTTAAATTCATCTATTAAGGTTTATATATCACCTCGTTTTTTTTTAAACCTTTAAGCACTTCTACTTTTTGGTAATCTTTTAAACCTATTTTTATTTCTCGTTTTTTATTGTTCTCAACTAAAATATATTTGCCATCAATAATATAATTGTTAGGAATGGTGATGGTATTTTTTTTAACTTGAATGATAATGTTTGCTTCAGCTGATAAATTTGGAAATAATTTTTTTGGAGGATTAATGAAGTGCGCTTCAACTATAAATGTTCTGCTGCGTTCATTCATAATAGGATATATTTTATTTACAACAGCTTCTAAAACTTGGCCTTTATAACTATCCATCGTAACTAATACTTTTTGTCCTAGGCTAATTTTAATAATATCGTTTTCATCAACTGATAGTTCTAATAAAAAAGTATCTGCTTTTCCTATCACCGCTAATGGCGTTTGCGGGGACACTAACTCTCCGCGTTCCTTCAGTATATCATATACTTTACCGTTAACCGAACTTTTAATGGAGTAATCACTAAATAATTTTTTATTAATATCATAGGTTACGTTTGCACGTTTTAATTCGTTTTGTAATTGCGTTTTTAATTGTGATAATCTTTTTTGTGATGTATGATAATTAATAGTTGAATTATT
>JBILOV010000264.1:0-3232 GCA_044374335.1 Bacteroidia bacterium
AACCGACTTTATTAAAAAAGCTACAATCAGCGGATTTAATTCGCCACGGTATTTATTACCAATAACCTATAGCAAGGCTTATGTAAGTGATTTATATGCCAATTCAATTCAGATAATAGATTTAAATAATAACACAATTTCCGGCTCAATAACTTGTATGAAAGGAACTCAGGAAATGGCACTTATATACAATAAAGCATTTATCACAAATGATAATTCAAACTACTGCTATGTTGTTAATACAACAAATGATGTGATTACGGATAGTATTAATGTTGGTAAAGGTGGCTCAAGTATTGCTATTGATAAAAACTCTAAAATATGGGTTTTAACTAGCGGAAATTCTGCAGCAGCACAAGTTGGAAAATTAGTGAGAATTAATCCAATTACATTACAAATTGAACTAAGTTTAAATTTTAATGCTGGAGAAAATCCAAATAGGTTATGCTTTAATAAAACAAGAGATACGCTATATTATTTAAATAATGGAGTACACCAATTTCTAATTTCATCAACTAGTTTACCTTCAAATCCATTAATAAATAAGGGATCAAAAACATATTATGGTTTAGGAATTAATCCCAAAGATTATACCATTTATGTTGCAGATGCAATTGATTATCTTCAAAAATCAACTATTGAAATATACAAACCGAATGGTAACTTTAAGACAAGTTTTAAAGCTGGTGATATTTCAAATAGTTTCATGTTTGAATAAATTAAACCACGGGAAAAGATACGTTTGTCATATTATATATTTCTGAAAGAATGAACTTCTTTTTTATTAAATAGTCTAAACAATGCCAATTGACATTTAATAGATAATTGATGAAGTACATTTTCCAAAAATAACTGAGCAAAAAGTATTAATAAAATATTACTACACTGATTTGTAAAACTCAAACAAATCTATAGCTTGTTTAGCTTCTTTTACATCATGTACACGCAAAATATTAGCGCCATTTTGTAAGGCAATAGTATTTAAAACTGTTGTACCGTTAAGAGCTGTAACTGGCGAAGTATGAATTAATTTATTGATCATTGATTTTCGAGACAAGCCTGCTAATATTGGAAATTCAAAATTCGAAAAAACTTGCAAATGCTTTAATAACTGAAAATTATGCTCTACTGTTTTTCCAAAACCAAAACCCACATCTAAAATCAATTTATCAAATCCGAGATTTTTACACTCCTCAATTTTTACTTGATAAAAATTCACTAAATCATTTACTACATTTTTATAACTAGGATTTTGTTGCATGGTTTGTGGAGTTCCTTGCATGTGCATTAAAACATAAGGAATATTATGCTTAGCAACAGTAGCAAACATATTTTTATCCATTTCTCCCCCCGAAATATCGTTAATAATATCTACGCCCAAATCAATGGCAAAATCTGCAACCGAAGATAAATATGTATCTATTGAAATTAATATATTTGGAAACTCCTTTCTCAATTCAATTAAGGGTGCTTTCAATCTTAATATTTCTTCATTTTCAGTAATAGAAATAGAATTTGGGCGAGATGACGCCGCACCAATATCTATAATAGAAGCGCCCTCATGAATTTTCATTTCGGCATCCTTTACAATATCAGAAACCGAAGAAAACTTACCGCCATCATAAAAGCTATCCGGCGTAATATTTATAATGGCCATTACCTGAGCTTTTTCAAAACTCAATTGTTTGCCATTTGTTAAATACGTTTTACTCATTTTTATTAATTTAGCGAATCTGAATTTTAAAAAAATTCATTGTACAATGTAAAAAAATAAAAGCACAATGAATTTAATTAAGCAAAAAAAATAAATTAAAATTAACGAATGAATACGACCTTACAACAATACGACGCTGCTATAAAATTATGCAAGAATCTTTTTTTAAATAAAATGAAAGATTATGGCACTGCTTGGCGCAACCTCCGCCCTACTTCGTTAACTGATCAAATATTTATTAAAGCACAACGCATTAAAAGCATTGAAGAAAAAGGTACGCAAAAAGTAATAGATGATATTACCAGCGAATACATTGGTATTATTAATTACTGCATTATTTCATTAATTCAATTAGAATTAAAAGATGACACAAGACTTGAACTGCCTTACGAAGAAGTGGAACATTTATATAACAAATACGTTAAACAAACCAAACAATTAATGGAGGATAAAAACCATGATTATGGTGAAGCCTGGCGTGATATGCGTATTAGTTCATTAACTGATTTAATTTTAATGAAGATTTTTAGAGTAAAACAAATTGAAGATAATAAAGGACAAACTATTGTAAGCGAAGGCGTTGAAGCCAATTACATGGATATGCTTAATTATGCAGTGTTTGCTTTGATTAAATTGAAGGGATAAATAGAAAACGCTTACTTTATAAAGTTTTGTTAAAAATAATCTTTCCTATAAGTGAGTTAACTTTCAAAACGAAATACAAGTTAAAGGAGTGTTATAAAAGCATACAAGTAGTAGTGTTAAAACATTACATTAATATTACTCATTATGATTCAACAATTACATTCTGAAAATCAAATTCACTGTGTCGCAAATTTTCAGAACCTTATCTCCACTCCTTTTCAAGAAGATTTTAATGCAATTTGCTGGAAACGTGAACTTAAAGGAGATTTTTATGAGATTGTAAAAAATATAGAAGCAAAAGAGAATATAACACTAATTAATGAAAAGGAACTTCTTAAACTTCAATTAAGTGAACAAGGGCAGCTTGCTCGTAATATTCTTTTAAATGATTTACAGCTGCTGAAAGCTCATGGCGCATCTCCCATTCTTAATTTGATTAAAAACTATGACAGAGATGAAACCTATCCGTTTTTTCCAACGGATGTTTATTCTTTTCATGTTGATCGCTCTCCAATACAAATCGATACATTTTTATGTACTTACTTTGGTGAACCGAGTGATATATTGCAAAATTCACAAGCTGAACAAAAAATACTTATTCCGGAAATACGTGATGAACTAAAAAAACTATATCACGGAGCCGATGACGGATTTGAATTATTTTTATCTGAAAATTTCTTTGACCTTCATTACCAAGCTAAACCTATGGCTCATCCAATTAGCCTGGGTCTCGGTCACTTATGGAGGTTATCAGTTGATTATCCGGAAAGTAAGATTATGCCATGTATTCACCGTGCACCAAAAGAAAAATTAGGCGAGAGTCGCTTGTTACTGATTTGTTAATTGTAATTAAGATATAGAACGCTGATAACA
>JBILOV010000136.1:0-6449 GCA_044374335.1 Bacteroidia bacterium
TAATAGATTCAACCAGCCAATACAATGGTAGAGTTGTAGATATTTTAATTGAAAAAGGTGTTATTACTCAAATTAAAAAAAATATTGTTACCGAAAAAGGGATTAAAACAATTGAAGTTGATGGATTACATGTATCTACCGGTTGGTTAGATATGCAAGTAAACTTTTGTGACCCTGGTTATGAGCATAAAGAAACTTTGGATAATGGTTTGAAAAGTGCTGCTAAAGGGGGTTTTACAAGTGTGTGTTTAATGAGTGGAACTAATCCTCCTTTACATAACAAAGCGCAAATTGAATATGTGGTTAATCGCGCTAAAGGAAATTTAGTAGATGTATGGCCAATAGGAACATTAAGTTATAATCAGGAAGGAAAAGATTTGTCGGAGATGTACGACATGAAATTATCTGGCGCTGTGGCTTTTAGTGATTATAAAAAAACAACCAAAGATGCTGGTTTAATTTTAAGAGCATTACAATATGCTCAAAATATTAATAGTTTTATAATTACGCATTGCGATGATAAAACTATTTCGCATGATGGGTTGGTAAATGAGGGCGTAATATCTACAAAACTTGGTTTAAAAGGTATTCCGGCTTTAGCTGAGGAAATTATGTTGCAACGTAATATTCAAGTTTTAGAATATACAGGTGGCAAAATGCATATCCCAACGATTAGCACAAAGGGAAGTGTAGAGTTAATTAAAAAAGCAAAAGCAAAAAAACTAAACATTACTTGCGGCGTTGCTGCATATAATTTATTTTTAGACGATTCTGAATTAGAAGGCTTTGATACAAACTATAAAGTAAATCCTCCATTGAGAACTAAAGAAGATATTGATGCCTTGAAAAAAGGAATTGCTGATGGAACCATTGATGTGATTGTAAGTGATCATAACCCACAAGATATTGAAAGCAAAGATTTAGAATTTGATTTAGCAGATAATGGTATGGTTGGATTAGAAAGTTGTTTCGGTGTTTTAAATGCAGCTCTTGCTTCGAAGTTGGCATTAGAAAACATGATTGACTCTTTAACTAAAAATCCACGTACTATTTTAGGTTTAGATTCTGTTACTATAAAAGAAGGTGTTGAGGCAAATCTGACTTTATTTAATCCAAATAAAAAATATGTTTTTGAAAAATCTCATCTAGTTTCTTCAAACAAAAATTCAGGAATTATTGGGAAAGAATTAAAGGGAGAAGTTGTTGGTGTGTTAAATAAAAACATGTACCACACAAATATTAAAAATTAAACCTGCACTAGCTCTATCAAAAAACTGAAATAAATTCTTTTACTATCAAGGTTTAATGAAACTTGGTTAAAAATAATCCATAATGATGAGTCGTTTATTCTAAAAGAATTATGCTGGCAACCCAAAAAACACGAGCACTATTTGTGAAGTCGGTTTATTTGACAATTAAATGGATATATTTTCGTTTAAATGTAAAGCAATATATTTCTGTATTTAACGTTTACAAAAAGATTAATTATTCTTTATGCTCTCTGCACTCTGGCATCGCAATATATTTTTATTTGGACTTATTGGCCTAGCTGCCGGGATGCTATTTGGAACTGTACCAACAAGTATTCCGCAAATTATTTTAGTGGTTAACTGGTTGCTAGAGAAAGATTTTTTGAGGAAGTGGAAACAATTAAAATCTAATAAAATATTTTGGATTCTGGCTTGCTTATTTTTTCTGCATATTTTTGGTATGCTTTATACAGAAAATACACAACGAGGATTAGCTGATTTACGAAATAAAATACCACTTATTTTATTGCCACTTATTTTTTTTTCTACAAAACCATTAAACAAACAAGAGTTTAGATTATTGTTTGGATTTTTCTTTGTAAGTGTATTTGTAAGTTCTATATGTTGTTATTTGGTATATGCGGGTTACACTAAAAAAACAATCATTGATGTTCGCAAATCATCCATTTTTATGTCCCATATCCGCTTTTCCCTTTTTATTGCTTTAGCTATAATTGGATTATTATATACTAGCATTAAAGAAAAAAACATTCTCACCAAAACAATATGTTTTATAACAACAGTATGGTTATTGTTTTTCATGTATAAGCTCGAAATGGCAACTGGGTTTATGTCTTTAATTATTGTTGGAGGTTTTTTACTTATTGTTTTTAGTTTTAAATGGTTTCCAAAAAAAGTGTCGTTAAGTTTGATAATCATTATTATTGGAGCAACTGTTTATATCACAAGCAAAGCAATAAATAGTTTAAAAATGTTTAACAAATTACCCAATCATTCATCAAACATTCTTTTATCAAAAACTAAAAACGGAAGATATTATATGCAAGATACGGTTTTTGAAATGGCGGAAAACGGTAATTTAATTACAATTAATATAAACGAAGAAGAATTAAGGCGAGAGTGGAACAAAAAAAGTGCCTTGAATTTTAATGGTGTTGATAAAAAAGGAAATAGCCTTACATTCACAATTTTACGCTATTTGGCAAGTAAAGGGTTTACAAAAGATTCTGTAGGTGTTGCCTCTTTAACCAAAATAGATATTACTGAAATTGAAAACGGAAGCACTAATTATAAATATTCTTCTGTTAATAGTGGTTTATATGGAAAATGGCGAGAGTTGGTTTATGAATACTATAATTATAAATTAGGAGAAAACCCTTCTGGACATTCTGTAACTATGAGATTTGAATTTTGGAAAATCTCAACATTTATTATATATCAAAACCCTATTTTTGGGGTAGGTACAGGTGATATTCAAGATTCGTTTAATATTATGTATAACCAAACTAATTCTAAACTGGATGCAATTTGGCGACTACGATGCCATAATCAATATTTAGCAATTGGCGTTGCTTTTGGTTTTTTTGGATTGATTATTTTTTTAATTTATTTAATTTATCCAGCATTTAAATTAAGAAAGACGTTGCACTATTTGTACTGGCCGTTTTTTTTAATTGCCTTGTTATCTTTTGTAACAGAGGACACTTTGGAAACACAATCAGGAGTTACTTTTTTTATATTCTTTCAAACCTTGTTTTTGAGGTTGGCTTCTTTTAAAGAAACTAGTTTAATAAAAAATCCCACAGAATAATTTTTGTGGGATTTTTTCTTTTATTACTTAATATGTTGCTAGTCATTCAACTTCAACACCGCCATAAAGGCACTTTGCGGAATTTCTACATTACCAACCGACTTCATTCTTTTTTTACCTTCTTTTTGTTTTTCTAACAACTTACGTTTACGACTAATGTCACCTCCGTAACACTTAGCTGTTACGTCTTTTCGAATAGCACTAATTGTTTCGCGCGAAATGATTTTCGCGCCAATAGCCGCTTGAATAGGAATTTCGAATTGTTGTTTTGGAATTAACTCTTTTAATTTTTCACAAATCTTTTTACCAAACTGGTACGAATTACTTCTGTGAATTAAACACGACAATGCATCCACAATTTCACCTTTTAATAAAATATCTAATTTTACCAAATCTGCCTCTCTCATACCTATTGGATGGTAATCAAACGAAGCATATCCTTTTGAAATTGATTTTAATCTATCAAAAAAGTCAAATACAACTTCTCCTAATGGCATTTCAAAAACCAACTCTACCCTATCTGCTGTTAAATAATTTTGTGTTACAATTTGTCCTCGTTTTTCAATACACAAGCTCATTACAGGTCCAATAAATTCTGATTTGGTTATAATATTAGCTTTTATGTATGGCTCTTCTATATAATTAATTCTTCCTGGATCAGGCAAATCACTAGGGTTATTAACCTTTACCACTTCTCCGTTAGTTTGATAAGCAATGTACGAAACGTTAGGAACGGTTGTAATAACAGTCATTTTAAATTCGCGCTCTAAACGCTCCTGAACAATTTCCATGTGCAACATTCCTAAAAATCCGCAACGGAACCCAAAACCTAACGCTAAAGATGATTCAGGTTCCCAGGTTAAAGACGCATCATTTAATTGAAGTTTCTCCATGCTATAACGTAATTCTTCGTAATCTTCCGTATCTACTGGATAAATCCCTGCAAACACCATTGGTTTAACTTCTTCAAAACCATGTATACCCTCTAAACAAGGATTAACAACACTTGTTAAAGTATCTCCAACTTTTACTTCTTTAGCATCTTTAATTCCCGAAATAATATAACCTACATCTCCCGTTTTTACAACATCACGCGCTTCTGGTTTTAATCTCAATACACCAATTTCATCGGCATTATATTCCATTCCTGTGTTAAAGAATTTTACCTTTTCTCCTTTTTTAATGCTTCCATTATAAATACGGAAATAAGCAATAATTCCTCTAAAAGAGTTAAATACAGAATCAAAAATTAAAGCCTGTAACGGTGCGCTCTCATCTCCACTTGGTGGTGGTATTCGATTTACAATTTCTTCTAAAATTTCATAAACGCCTGTTCCTGTTTTACCAGAAGCCGTCATAATTTCATCTCTATCACATCCTAATAAATCTACTATTTGATCTTTTACCATTTCTGGCTCTGCGCTTGGCAAATCAATTTTATTTAAAATAGGAATGATTTTTAGGTTGTGCTCAAGAGCTAAATACAAATTAGAAATTGTTTGTGCTTGTATACCTTGCGCAGCATCTACAATTAACAAAGCGCCTTCACACGCTGCAATAGAACGAGAAACCTCATAACTAAAATCTACGTGGCCCGGCGTATCTATAAGGTTTAAAATCCATTTTTCACCTTTGTACTCATAGTCCATTTGAATGGCGTGACTTTTAATAGTAATGCCACGCTCTTTTTCCAAATCCATATCATCTAATACCTGCGCCTGCATATCTCTTTTAGAGACTGTATTAGTATATTCCAACAACCTATCTGCTAAAGTAGATTTACCGTGATCAATATGGGCAATAATGCAAAAATTACGTATGTTTTTCATTTATAATAATAGTAAGTTTGTAAAGGTACGTTATTGAAAGCAATAATTAAAAAAGCCTTAAAAAAATGATTAAATTTCTTTTCTCATTCGGGCAACAGGAATATCTAATTGTTCGCGGTATTTTGCAACTGTTCTGCGAGCAATATTGTATTTTTTTTCTTTCAAAATTTCGCAAAGAGCATCGTCGGTTAACGGTTTCTTTTTATCTTCATTAGAAATACATTCTTGTAATATTTTTTTTACCTCTCGAGTACTCACTTCCTCCCCACCCTCAGTACTTAATGATTCGGAAAAAAATGTTTTCAATAAAAAAGTACCATAAGGCGTTTGAACATATTTGCTATTTGCAACCCTTGACACAGTTGAAATATCTAAATTAACCTTGTCCGCAATATCTTTTAATATCATTGGTTTTAATTTTGATTCATCGCCACTTGCAAAATAATCGTGTTGATATTCCATAATACAATGCATAGAAACCAACATGGTTTGATGACGTTGTTGCAAAGCATCAATAAACCATTGAGCAGATTCGATTTTACCTTTTACAAAGGAGCTAGCTTCTTTTATTGATTTTTCTTTTGCACGAGAATACTCTTTTAACATCTCAATATAATCTTTACTGATTTTTAGTTCTGGCAAGTTACGTTGATTAATGCTTAATTCAGGAATCCCATCGTTAACAGTGATGTTAAAATCCGGAACAACTTCCGACATTTGTCCTTTATTGTCACCTTCAGACCCACCTGGGCGTGGGTTTAAATGGGTTATTTCAGAAATTATGTCTTTTAAATCCTCTTCTTCAATGTTTAATTTTCGAATGATTTTATCGTAATGTTTTTTAGAAAACTCATCCATCATTGTTTTTACAACTTCAATGGCTAAATGTGTTTCTTTAGCTTTAATTGGTTTTCGTTCGAGTTGAATTAATAAACACTCTTGCAGTGTTCTTGCGCCAACACCGGCGGGATCAAACTCTTGAATGGTTTTTAAAACAAATTCTAATTCTTCTTTGGTGGTTTGTGTGTTTTGAGAAAAGGCTAAATCGTCTACAATTAATTCTAAATCTCTTCTTATATAACCATCCTCATCAATACAACCAATTAAATATAGCCCTATTGAAAATTGTATTTCTGTTAAGTCTCGAAGCCCTAATTGTTCTTCTAATTGCGAATGAAAATCGGGTCCCTCAACAACAACAGATTGAAACACTTCATCATCAGCGCTTCTGTTAGAAATTTCATATTTATACGCATCCAAATCACCAGCATCCATATAATCTTCTAATTCATAGCCATCGTCAATTTTATCAACTTCCTTTTCTTCAAAATCACTAAGCTCTTCACCATCTGAACTATCAACTTCATCATATTCATTTTCAATCTCGTCGTTTTCCAAATCATTGTTATCTTCTTCAAGCGCTGGGTTTATTTCCAACTCCTCTTTTATTCGCTGTTCTAATGCAACTGTGGGCAATTGCAACAATTTCATTAGTTGAATTTGTTGAGGCGAAAGTTTTTGTAATAATTTTAAATGCTG
>JBILOV010000077.1:0-9145 GCA_044374335.1 Bacteroidia bacterium
TTCATTAAAACGCATGGAAATTAAAAATGGAAAAGTAGAATATGAATTAGAATATAAAAATAGTAAAACAGAAATTATTACCGTAGATAAAGCCTTAGTATCGGTTGGTAGAGTTGCTAATGTGGAACATATTGGATTAGAAAATGCTGGAGTAAAGTTAAATGAACGAGGAAGTATTTGGGATGATGATACACAAACAAACATCTCTAATATATATGTTGCAGGTGATGTAACAACAGACATGGCTTTAGTAAATGTGGGTGAACGTGAAGCAAGACATGCTGTGGTTCGTATGTTTGGACCAACTATAAAACCATTATCCTACCAAAACATTTCTACTATTATGTTTTTAAATCCTGAAGTCGCTAGCGTTGGAATGAGTGAACAAGATTGTAAGAAAAAAGGAATAGCTCACAAAGTAGTTAAATTAGATTATAGCACAAATGCTCGAGCTATAGCCATGCGAAAAACAAAAGGTTTTTTTAAAATAATTGTAACCAATGATAACGGGATGCGAATTTTAGGAATGCGAGTAGTTGGAGAACATGCCAGTTCTGCCATTCAAGCGGTAGCCTATTTAATTCATACCAATCAAGGCATTAGAGAATTAGCGGATATGATGCATCCGCACCCAAGTATTATTGAAGGTGTTCAGGAATGTTTAAGAATGTTGCTCGGAAAATCAATTTACAAGCCTTACATTTTTAAAGACAAATTAAAATGTTATGTTTGTGAGAATGATAATTGTACACCAGTTGAATCACTCCTTTAAATTATTAATACTTGAAAAAAATAGTCTTCATATTTTTATGCCTAAGTAATGTTTGTTTTTCTATTACAAATACTACCTGCGAAAATGAATGGCTAATTGATTATTATTTTGAAAAGGAAGAAAATATCCAAAATAAATTATCAAAGATTTTTAATCTTACTATTACTGGAAAATACAATGATGCTAAAGACGAAATTTATCGATTAAAAACATCAAACTCAAAATCAAGCCTCGCCTATTCTGCAGCCCTTTGTTATGAAGCAAATATACATTATAACGAGAGCAAATATGAGTTGTCAATTTTATTATCAGATTCTGTAATTGAAATTTTAAATAAAATCGATAATAATAACAGATACATTATAAAAGCATTAAATATAAAAGCAAAAGGGTTAAGTGCTTTAAACGAATTAAATAAATCTGAAAACATAATTAACATAGCTTCTAAAAAAGCAAGAGAAATCAATGATAAAAACGGATTAGCTGTATCCTATTATTTATTAAGTTCAATATATAGTGACAAAGGTTTTTATGATAAAAGTAAAGATCTATTATTAAAAAGCATTGCCATCCGAAATGAAATTAAAGACGAGTTAGGACTTGCTGCTAGTTATTCATTTTTAGGGCTTACCTTTTCACATTTAGGCGACTATATGCAAGGAATTGAATACATCCAAAAAAGCATCATTATTCGTGAAAAAATAAAAGATAAAAGAGGGCTTGCAAATTCTTTTTTATCCCTTTATAAAATTTACATCGACATTGGTGAATCAGATAAAGCAATGGAGTCAGAATTTAAAAGTCTGGAAATTTGTAGGGAAATTAACGACTTACAATGTGTATCTGGCCGCCTTACAAACATTGGAGAAATTCACCAAAATAAAGGTGAATATGAAAAAGCGCTAGACTACCATTTTAAAGCCTTATCAATTAGTAAACAACTAAACATCAGAAACAGAATTGCAGATGTTCACGAAAATATTGCCCGAAATTATAATTTTACTAATAAATACAATGAAGCTCTAAAACACATTGATAGTTGCAAAACTATCAGAACTATTATTGGAGACGCGGAAGGATTAATTTCAGCTACTTTAGTTTTATCACAAATCAACTTCAATCAAAAAAACATAAAAGAAGCTATCAATAATGGTAACAAGGCACTTGATGCTAGTTTAAAATTAAAACTACCGTATTTGATTAAAGACGCTCATCAAGTATTAAGCAATGCATTCCTCTTACAACATAACTCAGAAAAATCATTAATTCATTTTAAAGCATTTATTGTTCTGCGCGATAGTTTATACAATATTGATAAAACGAAAGAAATCGTTAGAAAAGAATTAGAATTTAATTTTGGTAAAAAAGAAGAATTACAAAAATTGGAAGTGGCAAAAAAAATGGCAGAAACTAATGCGGAAAGTAGAAAACAAAGAATCATCATTATTTTTACCATTATTGCTTTAATAATTCTTTCGTCTTTATTAGGTTTTGCTATTTGGCAATACCGTTTAAAAATTAAATCAGAAAAAAAATTACAAAATTTGAATTCCGATTTAAATGTAAAAAACTATCAATTAGAAGAAAAATCATTTATTATTGAGTCTCAACATAACACTATTCATCAAAAAAATAAAGAAATTACCGACAGTATCAAATATGCTCAAAAAATACAAACAGCCATGATGCCTTTAAAGCATGAGTTCTCTGCATTTTTCAAGGACTGTTTTGTGTTGTTTGAACCAAAAGACATTATTAGCGGCGACTTTTTTTGGATTACTGGCAAAAATGATAAAATAATTTTTGCTACAGGCGATTGCACCGGACACGGAGTTCCTGGTGGTTTTATGAGCATGCTTGGAGTTTCATTATTAAATGAAATTATTAATGAACATGATTTAACTGAACCAGCGCTAATATTAAGTCGCTTAAGAAAAAAAGTAATCAAAGCACTTCGTCAAAAAGGATTATCTGGAGAACAACAAGACGGCATGGATATGACTATTTGTGTGATTGATAAAGAACAAATGACCTTAAACTATGCCGCTGCTAATCATGCATTTTATGTGGTTAGAAAAAAAGAGTCTGGGGTTGAACTGGAGGAATATAGAGGGGAAAAACAACCAGTTGGTATTTTTGGTAGCGAATTAAAGCCCTTTAAACAATATACTATCGAATTAAAACCCAATGATATAATTTACACATTTACTGACGGATTTGCCGATCAATTTGGAGGCCCAAAGGGTAAAAAATTCAAATACAAACAATTAAAAGAATTACTATTATCAACTCAAACATTTGATTTGAAAGATCAAGAAACAATCATTAAAAACAAATTTTATTCCTGGAAAGGTGATTTAGAACAAGTGGATGATGTGTGTTTGATTGGAATTAAAATCTAATTCACTATCTTTGCACTATGGAAACAGTTAGACAAAGTAAGGTTGCAAAGTTATTGCAAAAAGAGTTAGCGGAAATTTTTAGAGCTAATGCAAAAACTATGTTTAACAATGGTTTTATTACAGTAACGATTGTTAGGGTAAGTTCTGATTTAAGTTCTGCAAAAGCCTATTTAAGCATTATGGCAACGCAAGATGTTGATGCTTTATTTAAATCCATTAATGATCAAAAACAACATATTCGTAAAATATTAGGATTCAGTATTGGCAAACAAGTACGCGTTGTTCCTGAATTACATTTCTTCATTGATGATTCTTATGATTATGCGGAAAAGATAAACGCTATTTTCAATAAAGGAATTTAATAATTACTAAATTATTAAACTAGTACTACATTTTTTTATTCTTTCATAAACTTACTGCTTAATAAACCTGCAGAGGTTTTTACAGTAATAAAGTAAACACCTGCAGACATTGAATTATTGAGGGAAAGTGTAAATTCATTATCTTTTTTTTCTGAAATGATATAATCAATTTGATTACCTAAAACATCAGTTAATAAAATAGCTTCTGGTTTTTGATTTAAATATAATGTTATTTGATGCTGGGCTGGATTTGGAAAGATATTGAATTTAAATTCATTATTAATATCATTAAATCCTGAGGTCAAATAACTGTTAGTGTTTATTGTTGTGTTTGTTACTATCGGTGGGTTGAAATCAAAATAGATATATGCTGTATTTTTAATTTCAGAATCTAAAATCAAATTGGGTAATTCGTCAATAGTATATGTAAAATATCCCTGACTATCATCTAAATTAATGCTAGATGGTGCTAAATTAATTCCACTAAATCTAAATGCTACTTCTCTTGTTGTTGAATTAATAGAATAGGACACTGGATGACTTGAACCAATAAATCTAAAGGTAGATAAATCTAAATTTGCTGAAATAGTATCTTTAATTACCACATTCAAAGCAGGATAATTTCCATCATTTTGAAAACGAACAGTATATTGTAAATTCTCTTTTAAATTTGGATTAATATATCTTGGTAAATTACAATTTTTGTCATTTGGATCGTATGAATTTAAAACAATCGTCGAGAATGATGAATTATTATAATTAAAATCTTGTTCTCCGATTGCTGAAACACTGACTGAAAAATTGAGTATAGTTCCGGCTGGAGTACTTCCACTAAAAGAACAAGGAAACGAAACTGATGTTGTTCCATTTAAGTATGGAATTAAAACCGTAACTGTATCATTTAAGAATGAAGAATTTGGTGTGTTGGTTAATATCGGTGTAATACCAGCTGGCATAGCAATTTTAATTATACTATTTGCATAATTACCACATGAAATATTACAAATTCCAACTGAAACAAAACCACTCTGAATTGGTGCTAAAAATTGAAATGCTGATGCTGAAGTAACTTCTAAGTTTGGAATAATTCCACTTCCATTACACTGTATAGTCATATTCATTGGTACGTTTTCAGCTCTACCTGTTAAGTCAAATGAGTTTATAACAAAGTTTGGTGATATTTGAGTATATCCATTATTTTGCAGCCAATTACTATTTATACCAACAGTATAATTATTAGCTACATCCAATTCAGTATAATATTGATTGCCAAATGAGTTTTTTGGATATATAGTAGTTGTTACACCAAGGTTATCGGTAATATCATACGGAACATTTGATAAGAAAGTTGCTGATGGATTCAATAAGGATATGATATTGAAAAATCCACAATTGTTAGTGCTAGTAATTACCCATTCTATAGTTTGAGTTCCTACAAGTTGGCCACCTAACGTTCCACTAGTTACCTCTGTTACAGCGTTATAAACTCCAACTTGAGAATAATCATGCTCAAACACATAACAATTTTGTGAATTTGGTGCCGAAAAAACCACCAAAGTATCTGAATCACCATCAGTCCAGTCAACAATAATTTGAGCACCAGATTCGGCAAGTGCACCAGTTGTTAAACAGACTGACATATTAGAGTGACAGCCAATTCCGGGAACTGAGTTATAAAGTAAATTCAGAGAATTAACTTGAGCATTTAAAATATTTACTGCTAATAATATGGCTAAACTTAATTTTAATTTCATATCTAGATATTTATTGTTTGTTAGTTTAATCATTTATGATTGGGTAAACCAAGCTATATAATATATGGTAATGATTAATTGCAAAAAAATATTATTTAAAAAAATTGAACTCACTTCATTTTTATGCAAAAAACGAAAAAAAAATATGACACAATACTAAAGTATTTTTAGAGAATTATCAGAAATTAAAATAAAAATATAAGCAACCTCACTAATTATTAGCGAGGTTTCACCCAATTATAGATTAGTAATTACTTTTAAAATAAAATTAAAGAAATTAATCTTTAATAAATTTCTTAGTAGTTACATTTGCACCATCGTTTACTTGTAAAAAGTAAACGCCTTTATTTAATGAGCTAATATTGATAATTGTTTGAGGAGTATAATTAGCATCATGTGCTAAAACAATTTTACCTAAAGCATCAATAACTTGCACTTTACCAAAATGAGTAGTTGAAGAAATAAATAATTCAGATGTTGCTGGATTTGGTGAAATGAAAAAGTTAGAAACCTGATTAAGAGGTTGAATTCCTGCTGTTCCAGTTACCGTTAATGGCCATGTACCAGAAACTGGAACAGCCCCGGCACTCGTATTTGCTATTATACTTGCTGTAACCGTATAACTTCCAGCAGAACCAAGTGCAGGAGTTCCTGAAATAAGCACACAACCATGAGATCCTCCAACAATGATACCACTAGTAGGATTTGTAGAAGGGTTTAATCCTGCTGGTAGGCCAGTAACAGCAGTTACCGTAGCATCTGTAATGGTTGCAAAACCACCTAAGGCACTTGTACCAATACTTACTTGAATATTAGTTGTATAGGGAGTTGATTCGGATGCATTTGGTAATGGTGTGGCTGTTGCGGGTGATGTACAATATCCTAAAGTTGCCATTGAACATGTAGGTGCAATAGTACATTGAGCAGTTAACTGAAATAAACCGCCTATCAATAAAGAAGCAAAAAGTAAAGTTGTTTTCATGTTTAAAGTTTTAAAAGTTTACCAAATTTAACTAAAATAAAATTATGAAATCAAATGAATACGTAAATCAATTGTTTACCATATACAAGCAACCCATTTATAATTAATAAATTTTGTATTTTTACAATTGTTAGAACTTTACTTTTTATAAAATTTGAATCTTTCTTTTTTCATAGCTAAGCGTTATTTAATTTCTAAAAAATCTAACAATGCTATCAATGTTATTTCCTGGATTAGCATTATTGCAATAGCTATTACAACAGCTGCCTTAATTATTGTACTTTCAGCTATGAATGGCTTAACAGCTGTTGTGGCCGATCTTTATAATGCTATCGAGCCCGATATAAAAATCACGGCAATCCATTCTAAATACATTACCAATAAACAAGAACTCACTAATAAAATAAAATCTAATTTAGGAATTAAAGGAATCTCCTACTCTATCGAGGAAAACGCTTTAATTAAACTAGATGATAAACAAGCCGTTATAACTGTAAAAGGTGTTGATTCTGAATTTAAAAATTTAACTCAATTTGATACCGTTCTTGTAGAGGGCTCTTATCTTTTCTTACTCAATAATCAAAATTATGGTGTTTTTGGAAAAGGTATCGCTAATAAATTAGGTATAAATTTAAATGACTTTTTTTCACCTATTTCCATTTATGCTCCTATTCGTGGAAAGGTAGAAAGCATCAATCCAGAAGATGCTTTTAATAAATTATCAATTAGTCCGTCAGGTATTTTTTCTTTAAACGATGACTTTGATTTTAAATATGTACTCATCGATTTAAAAGCTGCTCAAGAATTATTTGGTTGCCCAAATGCGTTTTCAATTATTGAATTAAGCGTTAAAGATAAAGATCAGATAAATGTAATTCAAAATCAATTACAATTGGCTTTAGGTCCAAATTATCTAATTAAAAACCGTTACCAATCAAATGATCTGTTATTTAAAACCTTGGAAACAGAAAAATTATGGACTTTTTTAATTTTAGCTTTTATTTTAGTTATTGCCACATTCAATATCATTGGCGCATTAACCATGTTAATTATTGAAAAGAAAAAAGACATTAAAACATTGTATAATTTAGGAGCGGATCAAAAATTCATTCGAAATATTTTTATGCAGGAAGGTTTTCTAATTACTTCAGTTGGTGCAATTTCAGGATTAATTATTGGGCTAATAGTTTGTGTTTTACAACAACAATTTCATTTCGTAACATTTGATGACCAATACGTCATACCTTATTATCCGATAATTATGCAATTCAAAGACTTCGTTTGGATACTTGGAGTAGTAATGGGAATTGGTTTTTTAGCTGCAATTTATCCTGTAAGAGTATTTACAAAAAATGATGTATTTCATCTTAAGGACTAAACTCCTTTTATTTCTTCCCCTTCTTTACTAATAACCAAACGTATACCATCAGGATGAATTGTAATTTTACGCTGACGATATAAAATACCAATTGATTTTTTATATGTAGCTTTACTCATGTCAAATCGTCTTTCGATTAAATCTGGGGATGATTTATCGGTTAATTCTAAGAAACCATCGTGAGTAATTAAATATTCTAATATTTTTTCAGTGGAAGAAAGAACATGTTTAAATCCAACCTTTTGTAAACTTAAATCAATTAAATTTCCCTCTCTTATTAATTTAATATAACCTTTAGTATCATCACCAACCGCTAAATCAGTAAAAATATCATTATGATAAATCAATCCCTTGTGCATACCATTTATAACACAGGTATAACCTAAATCTGTTTCGTTATAAACTAATAAATCAACTTCTTCTCCTTGTTCAACATGCAACGTTTCGTTGCTGATAAATTTATTTATTTTACTGGAAGCAACAATTCGCTCTGATAATTCATCTAAATAAATAAACACAACATAACTCTGCCCTTCAATCATTTTTTGTTTTTGCTCTTTAAAAGGAACAAATAAATCTTTTTCTAAACCCCAATCTAAAAAAGCACCAACCCGTGATACTTCAGAAACATTTAAATAAGCAAACTGATTTATTTCAACATAAGGCTTTAATCGTGTGGCAATAATTCTATCTTCAGAATCTTTATAAATAAACACCTCAATTTCATCTCCAACTTTAAAATCGGGCTCAATGCATTTATTTGGCAATAATACCACCTCATTTTCATCATCGCCCAAAAACATGCCGGGAGGTGTTTGTCTTAGTATAGTTAAGGTGTTTGTTTTTCCTATCTGAATCATTGCTCTAAATTTTGGTAAAGATATGATTTTAGACCCAAATAAAAGGATAATTAAAATAACGTATATATTCACTAATTAAAAAGGTAGTTCCACTAATTTTAGATAATTTAAATTTGCTTTACTTATCCATTTATTTTATATTTAAAGATTATTTAATAATCATTTTAATATTTATATGAAAAAAATATTTTTAATTATTTTTTTTCTAAGTTCATTATCGCATTTTTTTGGACAGATAACTACTGCTATAAATCCAAGTATTGCACAAATGCAAGCTTTATTGCAAGGTAATGGAGTAGTTGTTTCTGGGTTATCAATTACCTGTCCTGCAGGAGCCTATGCCACCTTTGCTAATGGAAATAGTGCTTTAGGCGGAACCTTAAATTCGGGAATTTTATTAACAACCGGAAGTGCGGCCAATGTTGCAGGTCCTCCATCAGGATTTAATAGTATAGATAATTCATTTAGTGGAGGGAGTGGTTCTGCTTTAGGTGATGTATTAACAGGTAATGGCCCTGGAAGTTCTTATGATGGCTGCTATATCAATTTTTTAATTACTCCAAGTTGTGCCACTCTCAGTATTAATTATGTTTTTGCCTCCGAAGAATATCCTGAATTTGCTACAGGTTCAATAA
>JBILOV010000265.1:0-3226 GCA_044374335.1 Bacteroidia bacterium
TATATTTTTGTGAAAGATTTAGATTATAATTTTCAAACAGATACAACTCTATCTCTTATTCAATCTGAGGTGAATTATGGTCATTCTGATAATTTTAATTTCGAAAATCAGAAATTAGGCGGTGATCATAGTGGAGCTAATGTATTTGATTTTAGTCAGTCTTATCCTGGTTTAGGTTTCGATTTTGGTGCTGTTTATGAATGGCGGCCATCATATTTAAAATACAAGTATAATATGGATGGAAAAAAAGATTTATGGAGAAATGATAAAAACAAATACAAACTTAAAATAGGAATTTCAATAATAGATTTAGGATCTATTAAATTTAAAAAAGGTGCAACTAGCGGAGATTTTAATGCTAATGTTGGCTTTTGGAATTTAAAACCAATTAATCCTAAAACGGTAAAAGAATTTGATGATACCTTGCGTAGTCGTTTTGGAGGAACAGATGGTACAGGACAAACTTATAAAATGAATTTGCCAACAACTATAAGCTTGCAAGTTGATTATCAAATTTGGAAAGATGTCTATGTAAATTTAACGCCATATATAGCATTTAAATTTAAAAATAACGACACAAAAGTTCATGATTTTAGTAGTATAACATTAACACCACGCTGGGACCACCAGTGGTTTGGTGTATTTTTACCAGTTCAATACAATTTTTTAGATGGATTTAGAGCCGGAGCTGCTGTTCGGTTAGGGCCAATTATTGTTGGTTCGTCAAACCTGGCACCTTTAGTTGGTCAAAAAACCATTTATGGTGCTGATGTTTATGCAATGGTTAAAATTCCTATTCCATATACTAAACCAAGAGATAGAGATAAAGATGAAGTTTCAAATAAAAAAGATTTGTGTAAAGATATTCCAGGAACTTGGGAATTTATGGGCTGTCCTGATAAAGACGGAGATCATATTCAGGATAAGGATGATAAATGTCCAGACGTAGCAGGTTCAAAAGAAATGCAAGGCTGTCCTGATAAAGATGGTGATGGAATTGCTGATATTGAAGATAACTGTCCAAATGATTCAGGGTTAGTTGAATTTAAAGGGTGTCCTGATAGAGATGGAGATAAGATTATTGACAAGGAAGATGATTGTCCGGATGATGCAGGATTAGCTGAATTTAAAGGTTGCCCGGATACGGATGGGGATAAAATTATGGATAAAGAAGATAATTGTCCTGACGTGGCTGGTCCAAAAGAATATAAAGGATGTCCAGATAAAGATGGGGATACAGTTTTAGATAAAGAAGACCTTTGTCCTGATATTGCTGGCTTAGTAGAAAACAAAGGCTGTCCTTGGGCTGATACTGATAAAGATAAGGTATTCGACAAAGATGACCAGTGCCCTGATGTTGCTGGCGAAGTTGATAACAAAGGTTGTCCTTGGCCTGACACCGATAACGATGGTGTTCTAGATAAGGACGATGACTGCCCAACAACTGCTGGTTTAGCTGAGTTAAAGGGTTGCCCTCCGGCTCCTGAATTAAAAGTAGAAGAGCAAAAAATATTAGAAAAAGCATTTTCTAGTTTAGAATTTTCTTCCGGAAAAGATATTATTAAACCAATATCATTGCCTTCATTAGTTGATTTAGCTGGTTTAATGAAAGAACATGCAGCAGAATGGACTTTAAAATTATCAGGGCATACCGATAATCAAGGTGGTGCAGCTAAAAACATGATATTATCTGAAAAACGAGCGAAGGCAGTTAAAAAATATTTAGTAAGTAAAGGTGTTGCTGCTGATAAAATAATTGTTGAGTGGTTTGGTCAAACAGTTCCTATTGCTGATAATGCAGATGAAGCTGGGCGTCAAAAAAACAGACGTGTTGATATGAAAGTAGAGTTTAAAAAATAATTTTTTGGATTGTTAGCACAAGAAAATGACGTATAGTTTAAAATATTAAGAATTAGGGGAGCCGCTAGAAATAAAATTAATGGCTTTATGAAAAATAAAATTTAAACAGCGTAAGAACATAGTACTTTATAAATCAATTAAAAAAAATGTGGGTATCTAGTGATATCCACATTTTTTTTTTACCTCAAAAACAAAGTGATTTATCGCATTTAATTTAAGATTGTTCATTTTGATTTTTTCTAAAAAATGTAACACATTCAGAAAAGTCTATAAAAATTGGTGAAAAAAATAATTTAATCTCTAAATAAATCTAATTCACCTACATTTTTTTTAAAAATAAAACTCTATGAATATATTTATTTACAGTTATAAACTCTGAAATACGAATCAGCCAATGAAAATAATATTAATTACATCAACTTTATTAATTTTTAGTGTAAAGGCATTTACACAAACAAATCCTGCTATTGCTAGTTGGTTACAAAATACGTCTATTAAAGGTCGTCATTATGTGTCTGGTAATTCAACTCCTATTAGTGATACATATACGGCCAATGTTCAATCTGTACAATATTCTTCCAATTTTTCGTATGTTTCTACCCAAGGAATCCCTACTTATGTAACTGGTCCTTTTTTAGATGGCAACCCTAATCAAGCCGGTAATCAAAATGCTATTTTTAAATTTCCTTTGAATCCAGTTCAAAATACAGGTACATTAGCATCTACAACCGGTGGTAATATTGGTGTGTTTATTAATGGAGTAGCGTTATTTGATTATAGAGATGGTGTTTCCTGGAAAAATTCTACAAGTTCTTTATGCGGAGGACCAATTCAACCGCCTTGCATGGGAGATGGCGTTTGGAATAGAGATGCTGTTGTTGGTGAAAGGTTAGGTTTCGATTGTTCTAAAGGTCATCCAGCAGGAACAAATTATCATCATCATCAAAGTCCAAGTGCTTTTAAATTAGATTTAAATGTTATTTCAACTGTTTGTAATTTGTATGACGCCGATGGTTTGTATGCTATTGATAGTACAGTTCATTCGCCACTTATTGGTTTTGCATATGATGGCTTTCCAATTTATGGTGCTTATGGCTTTAAAAATGTTGATGGCACTGGCGGTATTGTTCGCATGAAATCAAGTTTTACTTTAAGGAATATAACTACTAGAACAACCTATTACACTAGCACTGCTACAGTTACACCTGGGCCAGCAGTAAGCACAACTTATCCGTTAGGATATTTTAGAGAAGATTATCAGTACAATGCAACTTCTGCAGCAACTCCTGATTATTTAGATATTCACAATGGTCGTTTTTGTGTTACACCAGAATATCCAAATGGTATTTATTGTTATTTTTCAACG